>JAYVTJ010000295.1:0-4812 GCA_043774415.1 Fimbriiglobus sp.
GCTTCCACATCGGCGAATCGCTCATCCCGCACACCTACCACGTCCTCGACCGCCTCGGCATGCTGCCGAAGATGCAAGCCAGTCACTTCACGCACAAGCACAGCGTCCAGTTCGTCACCGAGAAGGGCAAGCTCTCGGAGCCGTTTTACTTCCACGACCACGAGGAAGAGGAGTGGTCGCAGACGTGGCAAGTCCGCCGCGCCGAGTTCGACGAGATGCTGCTGACGAACGCGAAGGAACAGGGCGTGACCGTACACGAGGGTGCCCGAGTCCTCGAAGTGCTCTTCGAGGGCACCCGCGCCGTCGGCATCCGCGTGAAGCCGGAGGGTCAACCGGAGCGCACTGTGCGGGCGAAGGTGGTCGTCGATGCCAGCGGGCAGTCGTCGCTCATCATCGACAAGCTCGGCCTGCGCGCTTGGGATCCCGAGCTGAAGAAGGCGGCCGTCTGGACGTACTGGAAGGGAGCCTACCGCGACGAGGGCAAAGATGCGGGCGCGACCATCGTGCTGCAAACGAAGGACAAAGCGGGCTGGTTTTGGTACATCCCGCTGCACGACGACATCATCAGCGTCGGCGTCGTGGCGTCGCACGAGTACCTGTTCCAGAACCGCACGAAGGATTTGGAAGCGCTTTACTTCGAAGAGGTCGAGCGCTGCCCCGGCCTCAAGCCGCGGCTCGAGAACGCGACCCGCTGCGACGGCTTCCGCGCCCAGAAAGAGTATTCGTACCGGGCGAAGCAGGCGGCGGGCGACGGCTGGGTGCTCGTCGGCGACGCCTTCGGTTTCCTCGATCCGCTCTATTCGTCCGGGGTGCTGCTCGCGCTCACGTCTGCGAGCATGGCCGCCGACGCCATCGGCGACGCGCTCGCCGCAAACGACCCGAGCGAAGCCCGGCTGCGCGTCTGGGAAGAAGGGTACGTCAAGGGGATGGACCGCATGCGCCGGCTCGTCGTCGAGTTCTACGAGGGGCTGAACTTCGGCCGGCTCGTGCGTCGCAACCCGGACAAGAAGGGCCTCATCACCGACGTGCTCATCGGCAATCTGTTCAAGGACGACGTCGACGAACTCTGGCCGCTGATCGATGCGATGCGCGCGGAAGATTCGGCGAAACTCGCGGGGGTCGGCGCGTGACGGCCGAGGTGCTGCTGCACATCCTCGCGACGCTCGCGGCCGTCGTCGCGCTGGGCTACGGCTTGGGCCGCATCTGCCGGCGGATCGGTCAGCCGCCCGTGATCGGCGAGATGATCGCGGGCATCCTCCTCGGCCCCTCGCTGCTCGGAGCGATCTCCCCCGAAGCGATGCACCTGCTGATTCCGTCAAAAGAGCAGGACCCGCATCGTCAGGTCGCCACCGCGCTCCGAGTCCTTTCGCAGCTCGGCGTCATCCTCTACATGTTCCTCGTGGGGCTGGAACTCGACGCCGGCCGGCTGAAGGATCAGGCCCGCTCGGCACTCGCGATCTCCTTGACGGGTATCGCCGTGCCCTTCGCACTCGGGATCGCCCTCGCGTACTGGCTGCGACCGATTCTGTCGCTCGAAGGTGTCCCCTTCGCCAGTTTCGCCCTCTTCTTCGGGGTGGCGCTCGCCATCACGGCCTTCCCCGTCCTCGCCCGCATCCTCGCCGATTCCGGCCTCGCCCGCACCGAACTGGGCATCCTCGCGCTGGGCTGCGCCGCCGCCGATGATGCGGTCGCCTGGTGCCTGCTCGCCCTCGCGGTCGGCGTCGCGCAGGCGCAGGTCGGCGGAGCGCTGCTCGTCGGCGCGCTCGCGGCCCTCTTCGTCCTTGCGATGCTCGCTTTCGTGAGGCCACTGCTCGCGAAGCTGATGCGCCACCTCGATGCGCAGCCGGGCACGCCCTCGTTCGCGGTGCCGGGGCTGTTCCTGCTCATCTTGATTTCCGCACTCGCCACGGAGGGGATCGGCATCCACGCGGTCTTCGGCGCCTTCGTGCTCGGGGCCATCCTTCCGCACGGCAGCCGCATCGCCAAGGATTTCGCGGCGAAGATCGACGCCCCCGTGACGGTGCTGCTGCTCCCCGCGTTCTTCGCGACCACGGGCATGCGCATGCGGATCGGCCTGCTGGACACGTGGGAGGATTGGCTCATCGCCGCCGCGATCGCGCTCGTCGCCTCGCTCGGCAAGTTCGGCGGCTGCGCGATCGCGGCCCGGCTGACGGGACAAACGGGACGCGACTCCGCCGCGCTCGGGGCACTCATGAACGCCCGCGGACTCATGGGCCTGATCGTACTCGACATCGGCCTGGAAATGGGCGTGATCTCGGAGCGGCTCTTCGCGATGCTCGTGCTCATGGCCCTCGCCACCACGTTCGCGACCGCACCGATGCTGAAGCTGCTGAAGCTTCGACGGTCAGCGTCGACGGTACCAAATCCCGACGGTCGAGTGGCGGATGGGGTGGTACTCGTTCGACACGATCGCATCGAGTTCGGGATAGCGCGCCGTCAGTAGGGGTCGGTTGCCGGCGGAGACGAAGAGGTAGACCGGCTTCGCCCGTCCAACATCCTCGGCCAGTTCGAGGCGGATCTCCTGTGGATACATTTCGAGCGACCACCCGCTGATGCGGACCGCGGGTTTGCGACCGGAGTGCCGGTAGAAGAGCGGATCGCCGCAGACGAAAATCGGCCCCGGTTCCGCTCCCGGCTGCGCGAGCCACTCCGTTTCGGCGAAACTCTCGACATACGCCGCACCGGTGGAGAGTCGGAACGATTTCCGGCCGCCGGCCGTCAGCCCCGATTCGTGTTCCGCGAGCTTTGCATATTGGTAGGCGGCGCCGCCGAGCGGTTCCAGAAGCAGCATCCCTCCCGCAATGATCAGAGCGGCGAATTCGCCCTTCGCCAGAGGTCGATTCATCCGTTCGCGCACTGCCCGTACGATGCCCGGCCAACCGTAAGCGGCCATCGCCCCGGCCAAACCGCCGGGCAGCAAAAAGTGATACGACCACCACGACAGCCGCTGGACGACGATGATTCCGAACGACGCGACGAGCAGAATCGCGAGCGCGGGCAGCAGCGGATCGCGCGGCGTGCCGGTTCGGGGATCGTCCATCTTGTAGGTCGGGTCGAGTCTTCGAGGCCCGACAGCCGGGAATGCGACGGCGAGTACCGCCGCGGCGAGGGCGAACGCGTACTGCCCGAGGAACCACTTCGCCGAAAGCGCGAGCCGGTCGATGCCGGCGCGATCCCCTTCGGCCAAGAATCGCGGCGGCATCACGAAGAGCGTCCGCGCGAGTTCCCCCAGCGAATCGTGCGCGGCGAAGTATGCGGCGACGGGGAGAATCGTGAGGAGCAACCCCATCCCGATCCCACCGCAGAATTCGAGTGCCGAGCGTCTGCCGCGCTTGCGGTTGCGAAGGTAAGCGACGAACAGAAAGAGCCAGACGAAGCCGAGGCCGCTGGCGAGCATCAGCTTGAACAGGATCGCGATTCCCCCGGCCATTCCCGCCGCGATGAGCAAGGGCCACGGGCGCACGCGGTCGTCGGTCGAGCGCGCCGCGAGCCACACGGCCACGAACAGCGGAAAGCAGACGAGCCCCTCGGTCTTCGTCAGGGTGGAGGTCGCGGAGTAGCCGGCCGCGTAGTAGAGGACGCCGAGGAAGAGGGCGGGCGCGAGCGGCAATCGCGTTCCTGCGGTCGCCCGGCGCGACGCTTCGGACACCGCGAGGACGAACGCGAGCATCCAGCACCACTCGAAGAGCTGTACCACAGTGGCCTATTTCGATTCCGCTGCTCGTTTCGTAGGGCTTTTTCGAGCCGCGGCCACCGGCTGCGACTTGGCCCACGCGAGACATACGACCGAGAGGGCATCGAGGGCGGCTTCGCGGGTATGGAACCCGACAGTCCAATGGTTGCGGCCGGGATGGTTCTGCTCTTCGAGCTTTCGCCAGATTGCTTCTGGGAGAAGCTGCTGCGATTCGGCCGATGCGCCTCTCATGTTGCCCCAAGAGAACCAGTCGCGGCCGGTCATGATTTTAGGCTCCCGATCCGTCAGTACGACCCTTTCGACCGGGTGCTCCCGGACGATCCGGGGGCCGTGGGCGGGGCGACCACCCGTCCCGTCGCAGTTGGGGCAATCCCTTTGGCCGGTAGGCGGATAGCCGAATTGCCCATCCGTGCAATGCCGGCACTTTTCACCAACCCAGTCGGCCAGCGTGCATCGGACTTCTGCAACGAACCCGCGAGACCACTTCCACCCAATCTTCCAATCACCGGCTCGAGCCGCGTGATGCATCGCCGCCAGAGGCTCGCACCATTCATCCCGGACCAGTTCGCGAAGCCGATCGGTCAGGCCGAATTTGCCGTGAGCGTGATTCGCGACCATGATGCGGATGAACTCGGCGCGTTCCTCGGCACCGTGCTCCTCCAGCCAGTCGGCCGCCACCAACCGGGGAAGATGGTCGTTCGGCGATTCGCAGATGGATGCGAGGAGGGCTGCCCACTCCGGGTTCTGGTAGATGTTCATCGTGGCTCACTTGTATTCGACCTTGGTGTCCGGATGCACGTACACGGGGTCCGTTTCCAGTCTGCCGTCGAGGTACATCGACTTTCCCTTCTTCGGAAAAGTGAGCCGGTAATCGCACAAGCTGTCCCGCGACGAACTCAACTCGGCCAGTTCGACGACCGTCGCGATCATCGCGGACGTGTGTTTCAGTGGCAGAGCCGCGATCTCCCGCAGCGACGCCCCCCCGTGCCGCGTGCTCGCGGAGGATGGTCGCAATGTCGCCGCATTCAACGCACCGCACATCTTCAAGTTCTAAGGCACGCCGCAGTCGCTCGGCGGCGGTCGTCGGGGCGGGGCTG
>JAYVTJ010000296.1:0-8336 GCA_043774415.1 Fimbriiglobus sp.
GGCATCCCGGTGGTCATCAACACCAGTTTCAACATGCACGAGGAGCCGATCATCTGCACCCCGCAGGACGCGGTGCGGGCCTTTTTGTTGGGCAACTTGGATTACTTGGCGGCGGGTCCGTTCGTGGTGCCGCACCCGAAGCTGGCGGAGAATCGGGCGAGCCGGGAGTCGGCCCGAGGTGCCGGCGCGGGAGTCAAAACTCACGCGGAGGCTTCGTAGCGGAAGTCGCTAGACTTCCGAAATTTGGAAGTCGGAAGTCTGGCGACTTCCGCTACGAAGAAATCGGATGTGGACGAAAGGATCAGCTTCTACTTCGTCCCGTACACGTCGCGGATGCGCATGATGAACGGCCGGCTCGTCGCCTCGTACTTGCGGAACGTTTCGCGGCCGATGCAGTAGACCTCCGTCCGCTCCTCGGCGATCACGCTGCTGTTGCGCGGTTCGTTCGTCACGAGGGCGCGGTCGCCGAAGAAGTCCTGGGCCGCCAGCTCCGCCACCTTCGTGGGTCCGAGCCCGGCATCGCGCGCGACCCGCACCTTCCCCTGACGGATCAGGTAGAACTCGCTTCGGTCATCCACGGCGTCCCCCTGCTTCACGATGGCTTCCCCGGCCGCGAAGATCTTTACGGGCAAGTCGTCGCGCAGCGTCAGGTGGAAGGGCACCGGCAGATCGGGGTGGATCCCGATGCAGACCCCGTCGGCGATGGCCTGCTGCTGCTCCGGGAGGATCGCCGCGAAGAAGGCCGCCTTCCGCAACCCTTCCGTGACGAACAATCGCTCGGCGACGACCACGTTCGAGATGATCCGGCCGCGCTCCATGTGGACGATGCGGTCGGCCCGGTTCATGATCCGCGCATCGTGCGTCACGATCAGACTCGTCGCCCCCTTCTCGGTCGTGAGTTCCTTCAGCAGCGCGGCCTGCTCTTCGGTGAGTCGGCCCATCTCGTCGTCCGAATCCCCCGGCTTCTTCACGAGCTTCGCGATCTCGGCTTCATCGCGATCGCGCGCCAGATTTTGAAGCAGCGTGATGACGGCCAGCCCGCTGTTCGCGTCGAGCGCGGCCGTCGGTTCGTCGGCGAGGATGAGCTTCGGGCGATTCACGAGCGCCCGCGCCACGGCGACGCGCTGGCGCTGGCCACCGGATAATCCCGCCGGTTTGTAGCCCATGCGGGCACCGAGGCCGAGGTACGTCAGCAGCTTGCGGATGTCGTCGTCGCCGCCGGAGTCGGGGTCGAGCTGCTGGGCCATGCGGATGTTCTCCACGGCCCGCAGCGAGTCGAAGAGGTTGTGCCGCTGGAAGATGAAGCCGATGAGCCGGCGGACCTTCACGAGGTCGGCGTCGCCCGATCCGAAGAGGCTGCGGTACTGACCGAGGAGGCCATCCCAAATGTCGATCTCGCCGGTCTGGAGGGCGCGGAGTCCGCCGATGAGCGTGAGGACCGTGGTCTTGCCGGAGCCGGACGGCCCGCTCATGATGACGAGTTCGCCGGGCATCACTTCGAGGGTGTTGTCGAAGAGGACCTGCGACTTCGCCTCGCCGGCGCCAAAGGTGTGGTTGACCCCGCGGAGGCGCAGCAGCGGTTGACCTGCGGGCGGGAGCTGGTAGCGGGCCGGAGTCATGCCGCCTCGGCGGGTACGGAGGCGGGCAGGGGCCGGCCGAACTCGTCGAAGCCGTAGCGCGCGAAGATTTCGGCGGGCGGGATCCAGACGACTTTGCCGTCGCGCTCCGTGCAGATGTCGCGGCCCATGCGGGCGTGCTCGAGCAGCGCTTCGCGGTTGGCCCGCGCGTGCGCCGCATCGGTCGCGGACCGGCGGGCGATGATCGCCTCGATGTGCTTGCCGGGGTCGCTGTCACCGTTACGCATGGTCGGCACTCCGTTGAAAAGTGTCCCAGATGTCATCGCTCTCGTGCAGTTCTCGACCGCCGGAACCGATGCCGATGAGGAAGCGTTTCCCATCGGTATTATCGTAGACTTCCCATTCGTCTGCAACCCCGCGGTAGAGTTCGAGGAAGTTCTTGACGCTGCGCCCGTACCGCCGCAGCACATCCGCATCGGGAATGTGATGCCCGCCGCTGCGGACGCGCTGGGCGACGCGGGCGATCGCGGTCTCCGCCGAACGGAGCCAGTAGTAGTACAGATAAACTTCGTAGCCCGAGGCCTTCAAGCCTTTCAACCACGGGGCGTAGGTCCGGGCCGAAAGCGTCGTCTCGAATGCGAAGTCGCGCCGCTGCTCGGCGAGTTCGCGCATCCAATCGAGCATGATTTTGCCGGCGAGGAACGCCTCCGATTCCGGGTTCAGCGAGTTCAACCCTCGCGCGATGGCATCGGCGTTGGTGAAGACGGGGATCTTGAGCACGTTGACGAGAACTTCGCGGGACGCGGTGGTTTTCCCCGCCCCGTTGATCCCGGCCAGGACGACGACTCGCGGCATCGCGCCTCCTTCTTCTATGCAATCAAAACACATCCGCCGGATCGGCCTTCAGCAGTCCGATCAGCGCGACCAATCCCGACACCACGCACAGCCCCACCGTGGCGAGGAACAGACCGCCGACACGCATCGGCGTCATCTCCATCGGCAACCCGGTGCTGGCCGTGAGCAGCGAATAGGCCCCCCACGAAAGGACGAACCCGACGGCGAACCCGGCGACCGCGAGGATGAGCGCCTCCTGCACGACCACGCGCGCCAAGTAGAGGTTGCCGTGACCCATCGCCTTCAAGGTGGCGTACTCGGGCAGGTGATCCGAAACGTCCCCCGAGAGGATCTGGTAGCAGATGACCAAGCCGACGGCGAAGCCCATGAACATGCCGAAGCCGAAGGCGAAACCGATGGGCGTGTTCGAGAGCCAGAACGATTTCTCCCGGCCCTTCAGCTCGTCGACCGTGAGCACTTCGACATCGCCATCCTGTTCGCCGGTGGCCAGCGCCGCTTGAATCTCGCGCTTCGCCGTTGCGCGGTCGGTGCCCGGTTCGAGGCGGATCAACCCGAGGTCCACACTCGCCGTCGCGGGGCCGAGGGTGTAGGGCTTGCGCAGCAGTTCGAGGAAGGTTTGCTCCGAGACGATGAGCGTGCCGTCGGCGGTGAAGTCGGTGCCGAGTTCGAAGTCGCCGACGAGTTCGATGCTTCGGCCCGTGAGTTCCGTGCGCGTCCCCGGCGCCAGCGGGCCGTAGCTCGTCTGCTTCAAGCCGCCGCGCATCGCCTCGGACTTCGAGCGGCGGTCGAACAGCGCCGTCCCCGGCGTGCGGAGCCGTTCGATCTGGCTGCGCTCATCGTGGGGGTCGAGTTCCGGCAGGTTCAGCAGGTGGGCGTCGGGATCGACGCCGATGACGCGGATGCCGCGCGTCGGCAGGCGATCCTGCAAGTCGGGGTTGGTGTCGCGGAGCATGCCGATGGCGTTTTCGAGGTAGAGCGGATGCACGCTGCGCACCCCGGCGACGGATGCGGCCTGCATCAGCCGGCGGCGCGGGAAGGGCTCGCGCAGGGCGATGGCCTGGCGGTTCGGCGACACCATGACGAGGTCGGCGTCGAGTTTGGAGTGGAGCTGGGTGTTGGAGTCGAGGAGGGCGTTGCGGAAGCCGAGCTGGACGAACATGAGGACGACGGCGAAGGTGATGCCGAGGACGAACAGCCCGAAGCGGACGCGGTCGTGCGTGAGGTTCGCCCAGGCGAGCGGAGTTCGGGCCATGGGGAGTATTGTGGTGGGAAGGGTGCGGCGGGGCAAGCGGGTCGGCGCTGGCGGCGCCGGCGCAGCTCAGACCTCAGCGGTCTTCTTCTTAGACTTCGGGGCGACCTTATACTTGGCGGTCAACGTTCCATCCTGCGTGAGGATGCCCGCTCGAATGAGTACAAGGCGGGACTGCGCGGGTGTCCTCTTCTTGGCCCGCGCCAAAACGAAACTGAACTTACTCCTCGGCTTCGGCGGCGATCCGCTTGCCGTACCGACCGTCTTCGCGGACGTGCCAGACCGCGAGGATGCTTTTCGGATTCCGGACGCAGACTTGGATATGGGTTTCTTCACTGATCCAACTCCCGTGACAATTGCGATTCCTGACGCTCCGAGTCCGAATGCCACTGTTCGACTCTTCGCCCCGGAGGGGCCGACTTACTTAGCCCAGGGCGGAAGCCCTGGGAACGGATCCCCCGCGAGCTTCCGCCCCGAAGGGGCCGGCGTACGAGAATTCTAAGCCGGCCCCTTCGGGACGAGGTTTCTGCTGCCCGTACCCAGGGCTTCCGCCCTGGGCTAAGTAAGTCGGCCCCTCCGGGGCGAAGAGTCGAACGTTGGCATTCGATAGCTGACCGTGAGTAGACTTTTCGTCGGCACCCCTCACTTCTCGTAGCGCTTGCGGATCTTCTCCGCTTCCGCGGTCTTATTCTGCCCCTTCAGCGCTTCCAGCAGCGAATCCTTCGCGTCGGTGTTGGTCACGTCGATGCAGAGCGCATCGCGGGCGTAGACCTCGGCCTCCGCGAAGCGGCCCGCCTCCTGCGCGGCCTTCGCGAGCTTCAGCCGGGCGTCGAGATCGTCCGGGTCGTGGCCGACCACTTCCTTCAGCAGCGGCAGCAGCTTCTCCGGCCGATCGAGCATCTTGTAGATGCGCACGAGCTGCTCGTTCCAGTCGGCTTCGAGCGGCGCCAGTTTTTTGGCTTTCTCGAAGAGCTTCGCAGCCTCCGCGAATTCCTTCTTCGTCACGAGCAACCGGCCGACGGCGGCGATCAGCTTCACGTCATCCGGGTTCGCCTCCAGTGCCTCCTCGAGCGCGGCTTTGGCGCCGTCCGGGTCGCCGGCGCGGTCGAGCAGCTTCGCCCGCACCGTACTCGCCAAACCGTGCCCCGGCTTCGCGTCGAGTACTTCGTCGGCGAGCTTCTTGGCGTCGGTGATTTTGTTCCGCTTCAGCAGTTGCTCCGCGAGGCGGGCCTTCAAATCGTTGTCCTTCGGGTTCTCCTTCACGGCCTCGGTGAGTTCGTCGAAGGTCAGCGCCTTCTCGACCGGCGCCGCGGCGGGGGCGCTTCCCTTCAGGAGATCCTTCACGAACTCGCGATAGCCCGTCTCGAACTCGGCCTTGCTCACCCCGCACGCGGCCCGGATCACGGCGCCCGTGTCCTTGCCCGACTTGTACTCGTTGAGCACCTTGCCCACGGCCTCTTCGCCGTGCGTCTTCGTGAGGTAGTCCATGTAGATCTGGCTCTGGCAGTAGGCGAGCGTCCATTCGTCCTGGTTCTTCGGGCGAACGAAGCCGAGGAGAATCGTGTCGAGGTTGAGCAGCGTATCGCTCTTATAGCGGTCGCGCAGGATCGCAGTCCAAGTCGGCGGGCGGCTCATGTTCTCGTTCCGCACCGCGAGGCCTTCGGTCACCCAGTGGGGGCACTGGTAGTCGGTCTGTGCGAGGTTGAAGATGTGCGTGAGTTCGTGCCGCATGACGCGACCCCAGTTGAAGGGCTTGCTCAGCCCCTTCGCCTTCGGCGACGCCATCGCCACGACGCGGCCCGTGCAGGCGCCGATGGTGTGCAAGTCGGGCAGGCCGACCGTGCGGCCGCTGAACATCTCGTGGCTGTTGAAGACTTCGATGAGGATCTTGCCCTCGGGTTCGTAGCCGAATTGCTTCTTCAGTTCGGCGTGCGTCTCTTCCAGATACTCGACGAGGAACTCGGCGAGGATTTTGTCCGTGAGCGGGTCGAATCGCAGGATGTAGTGCGGCGTCTGGACCGTCTCGTACTTCTCGAGGTGCTCGAGCACCTTGCGCGAGTTGGCGACGCGGACGTTGAACGGGTCGGCTTTGAACGCCGCATCGAGGAGCTTCTTCCCTTCGGCTTCGTTGCCGAGGCGGAGGTAGAGCATCCCCAAACTCGTGCGCGGGCCGCTGAGGAAGGGGCGGAGTTCCGCGGCCTTCTTGTAGTACTCTTCGGCCTGGGAGTAGCGCTTGCGCTCATCGAGGCAGGCAGCGAGTTCGTGGTAGAAGAGGCCGGGCTTCGAATCGAACGCGGACACCTCTTTCACCGCGGCGTCGAACTCGGCTTTCTTGCTCTGGAGCAGTTGCACCCCGGCGAGGCGACCGAGCGTTTGGCTGTCGCGCGGCCGGGCGGCTTTCGCTTGCAGGAGAATCTTCTCCGCGGCGGGGAAGTCGCCGGCGATCACCTGGATCTCGGCTTTGACCCGGAGCGCCGCGGCGTGCTTGGGGTTCACCTTCAGCGCCTCGTCGGCGAACTTGTCGGCGTCCTTCAGGTCGAACTTCACGAGCGCGGCTTGGGCCTTGCCCGCGAGCGGATCGGCGGCCTTCGGGTTCAGTGTCAACGCCTTGTCGAAGGCATCGAGGGCGTCGGGACGGTTGTACTTCTCGAGGAGGATTTCCCCCGCGAGCTGCTCGGCGGGCCAGAAGGTCTTGTCGGCCGTCAGCGCGTCCTTGAGCACCTCGTTGAGGATGAACGCGAACTGCGCTTTGATGTTGTGCCAGCGGGCGTTCTCCGCACCGGACAGGGACACGTAGAGCAACTCCTCGGGGTCGGTGATGTCGTCGTCGGCGTTGCTGCGGGCCGTGTAGTGCTTCACCGCAAGCCGGAAGACCTTGTCGGCTTCGTCCACGCTGCCGCGGTCCCGGAGGATGCGCCCTTTTGTCCAGACGGCGCGGAGCTGGTTCTTGTCGAGCTTCAGCGCGGCGTCGGCGTCCTTCTCGGCGTCGTCCCAATCGCCGAGTTCGTAGAGGAGGTCGGCCCGCGCCGCGAGGAGGTCGGCGTTGTCGGGGAAGTCCTTCTTCGCGGCGTCGAGCACCGTCCGCGACAAGTCGGTGTCACCGACGAGCCGGTGCGACTCCGCGACGCCGATGGCCGTGTACGGCGCCAGGGTTTTGTCTTTCTTGACGGCCGCTCCGTAGGCGGTGCGGGCCTCTTCGTAGTTTCCCGCGAGCAGCCGCTTCCGCGCCTCGGCGAGCGCGGCTTTGTGCGGAGCGACGGCCTTCGCGACCGGTTTGTCGGCCGCGACCGGTGCCGTCGGGGAAACGATGAGGCAGGCGAAAGCTATGACTAGCGAGCTGAGGAGCGGACGCATGGGTATCTCGAAGTCTTGAAGATGATTAATGGATGCGCAGTGCTTTGCAGGCGGATTCGTAGCTGAGTTCGAGGTTCAGCGGGATCGCGATATCGGTATCGATCCATACCGGAATCGTAGGCAGGGCAACCGCCAAACCGAGCGGATGGCTCCAAACTTCCATGACGGGTTTCCGTCCGCCCCGTCGCACCCGGAGCGAAGCGGCCTTCATGCCCAACGGGAGGTCATCGATCGGTGCATTCAGAAAGGCCAGTGTCTCGCGACCGAGATCCCACCCGCGATTGGGGTGGATGTCCACGATGCTCACAGCGATTCCGCGACAGAGCAGATCGGCGCATCGCGCGGAGAATGCCGTGCGGTGGGCGGCAGTGTCCACGTTGAGCGGGCCGACGATTGCAACTACGGCTACGGTCGAACAGCCGTGTTCGATATGCATGCTGAAGTCGTCTCCCTCATCGAGGTCGAACTCGCGCACCATCGGTCCATCATCGCTGTAAGATGCGGAGCCCTCCCCGATCGAATATGCGAGTGGCGATTCGGGCGACGTGCCGTTGGAAGCCCGAGGAAATGCCCGATATTCGGGAGGCAGTTCCAAGTTCAAATTCTCGATCATCGTCATGGGCCACATGCGATGGACAAGATTCGATGGGAATCGGTTGACTCGTGGCGGATGGAAGTGGTCGCGCAGCGGCATGGGCGAACCTTTCGACGGTGGAATTCGACCGCCCCATTCTACCCGCCGGCGCCGTCCGCTCCCACTATTCTCCCATCAGTGGGATCGGCCGGCGCTCCGCCACCGGCAGCGTCGCATCGACCCCCACATACACGATCTCCGCATCGGTCACGGGAATGTCTTGAGCGTCGCGCTCGGCGATCACGTCGATGTGCATCGTGATCGAGGTCCGGCCGATCTTCACGAGCCGCGTGAGGAACTTCACCACGTCGCCGACCATCACCGGCTGCTTGAACTCGACGCGGTTGATGGCGACCGTCACGAACGAGGCCCGCGCGGTGCCGCCGCGAAGGAGCACCTCCCGCCGCGCCCCGATCGACCCCGCCGTGTCGATGTGGCTGAGGATGGCGCCGCCGAAGATGGTGCCGAACGGGTTCGTGTCCCGCGGCATCATCACGACCTGGATGGCGGTATACGGTTCGGACATGACGGACTCGTGCACGGGTGCGGGTGCTGATAAGCTTGCTGAAAGGATGAAGCGGGGACAAGTGGGAACTCGATCCGAGGCCGATGGTGGGTTTCGGGCGAAGGGCCAAAATGAGTTCGGCGAAAACCCCCCACCCCCCTC
>JAYVTJ010000297.1:0-2233 GCA_043774415.1 Fimbriiglobus sp.
CTTGTAGAACTTCTTGAGCGTCATCGCCTTGTCCACCATCGCGATGACCTTCTCGCCGTTGTCGGCCGACTCCTGCTTCTTGATGATGACGTAGTCGCCGTCGGCGATCTGGCTGTCGATCATCGAGGTGCCGCGGACTTTGAGGACGTAGAGGTTGTCCTGGTTGAACAGCTCGCGCATCTCGATGCGCTCGTTCTGCTCGACGGCTTCGATGGTCTTCCCGGCGGCGACCACGCCCAGCAGCGGCAGGCTGAACCCGCCCGCGGAAACGCCCGGAATCGTGATCGACCGGGCCCGGCCGCCGCGCTCTTCGTTCTTCTCGTCGCGCTGGATGTAGCCCTTTTTCTGGAGCGCCCGCAGGTGGCACATCACGCCGTTGGGTGAGGAGATATCGAAGGCCTTGCCGATATCGCGGATCGCCGGCGGGTAACCGTTCTGCTCGATGTACTTGATGATAAAGTTGAAGATGCGGAGCTGGCTGTCCGTGAGGGCAGGCTTCTCCGATTTGCCCGGGATCGTCGCCATGGGGTGAACCTCCGTGAATCGCACATTTTGTATACCGTACACAACTATACGCTACAATCGTACACTTGCAAGCAACTTTTTCGAGATTTTCTTCCGGGACCGATTCGACCCGCCGATCCCGGGGGACGCTGCGTCGCTATAAAAACCCCGACTCTCCGCAGGAAGGGCTTCACTTGGAACTCCCCAGACCGCCTTGGTTTGCGCCGGCGCTCGCGCGTTTGATCGGCGGAGACGATCTCGATGGCCTGCTATCCGCGGCGGTGTTCCGCGACCTGCTCGCGGGCCGCGTCGACGACAGTTTGGCGTCCGCGCTACTGATCGCGCTCCGGATCAAAGGGGAATCGGCGACCGAGATCGCGACGGCCGCGCTCGCCCTGCGCGAACAGATGATCCGCCTCGTGCCGATCTCCGGACCCGTCGTCGATACCTGCGGCACCGGCGGCGACGACCTCGGAACTTTCAACATCAGCACGGCCGCCTCCTTCGTCGTCGCCGGCGCCGGCATCCCCGTCGTGAAGCACGGCAACCGCGCGGTGTCGAGCCTCTCGGGGAGTGCCGATGTGTTCCGCGAACTCGGCGTGCCGATCGACTCCGGCGTGGAGTGGGCCCAGCGCTGCCTCGACCGCGTCGGCTACGCCTTTTGCTTCGCCCCGCACTTCCACCCCGGCATGGCCCACCTCGCCAACCTCCGGCGGAAGCTCGGCATCCGCACCATCTTCAACCTGCTCGGCCCGCTGGCGAATCCGGCCGGGGCCGATTACCAGCTCATCGGTGTCGGCGACGCCGACCTGCTCGACACGCTGGCCGGGGCCATCGCGGAACTCGGCATCCGCCGGGCGATTTTGGTCAGCGGCTTCGACGGGCTGGACGAAGTGACCCTCGCCGCGCCGACGATGGTGCGCATCATCGAAGGGAATCGCGTCCACAGCGACGAATGGGATGCGAGCGACTTCGGACTTGATGCGGTGGCCCTCTCCGATCTCCGCGCCGGCGGGGCGACCGAGAGTGCGGCGATCATCCGCGGCGTGTTGGAAGGGGCGGACGGCCCCGCGCGGAGGATCGTGTTGGCGAACGCGGCGGCGGCCCTCTTCACGGCGGAAGCCGTGAAAAATTTGCACGACGGCGTGCTGATGGCGGAGGCATCACTGCGGAGCGGGAAGGCGCTCGGGGTGCTGGAGAAGTTGAAAACCGAGCGGTGGGCGTAAGCCCTCCGAGAAATTCGCGCTCACTCGACATCGATCCCACGGAGGGCTTACGCCGACCGCTCGGGAGGACAATTCACCCCGGCAGCTCGACCCCAAGCTCCTTCGCGGTCTTCGCCAGCATCTCCCACGTCGCGTCCGGAATGCTGATCCCGGTCGCACTTCGTTGAACCTTGGCAATCCGTTCCGGATCGCCGGGGAGCACGATGCCGGGGGTTCCCGGGGCAGGGGGGCAAGATCGCACGAATCCGGTCAATCCATCGGTTTGCGTGAGGAAATGCTCGACGCCGCCGAATGCGGCCGGGTCGAACAGCACGAAGACCACGGCGTTGCCGATGCCGGCCATCGGATCGCCGGGATTGCTGCAGCGGCCGCCGGAGAGACCGCCGGCCAGCAGATCGAGGAGCAATCCGAGGCCGAAGCCCTTGTAGGCCTGCTGTCCGCCGAAGGGGAGAATCGAACCGCGCGGCTCGGTGTAGAGCACGCCGGCATCCGTCGTCGGTCGG
>JAYVTJ010000298.1:0-5980 GCA_043774415.1 Fimbriiglobus sp.
CCAGTCGGCACCGCCCGCGGAACTGGCCATGTCTTCGAGGCGAGCACTCCGTCGGCGAACAGGAAGGGCTTGTGCTCCGCAGCCGTCGCGCCGACGCTCCCCGGCCCCATCGCGTAGTCCAGCGTTTCGGCGCCGACCTGCGCGGCAACCACACCGGTGAGCGCAAGCGCGATGGCGTCCTGCGCGGTCGCCGCTTCGACAATGCTGTCACCGTCGGCGTTGGTCGGCAGGGCGCTGTTCGCCGAGAGACCGTCCGTGATGGTCGCGGCCGTTGTCGCCCGCCATGCCGGCGCCGGACGGAAGGTGGATGAGCCACGCGCGGACCGTGTGGTCTTCGAGCGTCAGTAGGGTCAGCCGCGCGGAGCGGGACGGCGGTTTGCGGGAGTCGCCGAGCCGAGTTCGCAGAGTGCGAATCATCGCGCCGGCCCGGATAGTGAGGTGATGGAAAGGATTGTCGAGCAACCGAGAGCGGGGGTCAAGAAGAAATCCGGAGATGGGTCCGTCTGGTTCCGCTGCGTCCGTTTGATTCCATTTCGTCCGCAGCGTCCGTTTCGTCCGCACAGGGGTGGCGGATACTCTCGGCGGACACATAATTCGCACGCTGCCAAAATCGGGAGGCGTACCCCCGGAGATGGACGCAAGTGGTTGCCCGGGCGGGTTGGTACCGATGATTCCGATCGGAGCGGTTTGATTCCGACGGGGTGGGTGGCGAAGGCGGTCGGAATCGGAATCGAAGCGATCCGACTCCGAGCGGCCACCTCAACCCCTTGCGCCGCAATGGCTGTACTGCGCTGGGGGAATGGGGCGGGACCGACGCGCACCCGCTACAATGTCCGGGGTCCGACCCGACCCGCGCCGATGTGATGCCATGCCCGATGCCCCGCTGCGCCCGATGACGGTGCCCGAATTCCGTGCGGCCCGCGCCACGGGTCGCCGGCTCGCGGTCGTCACGGCGTACGACTACACCGCCGCCGTCATCGCCGATGCGGCCGGGGTCGATTGCATCCTCGTCGGCGACTCCCTCGGCATGGTCGTACAAGGGCAGGCCACCTCGCTCACCGTCTCACTTGCGGAGATGGTCTACCACACCCGCATGGTGGCGCGCGGCGCCAAGCGGGCGCTGATCGTCGCCGATCTCCCCTTCGGCAGTTACCAGGAGTCGCCGGCGCGGGCCGTGCGCAGCGCCGTCAAGCTGCTGAAGGCCGGGGCCGGGGCGGTGAAGCTCGAAGGGGGCGTGCGCATGGCCGAGGCCATCGCGGCCTGCACGCGGGCCGACATCCCGGTGATGGGGCACATCGGGCTGACGCCGCAATCGGTGCATCGCATGGGGGGCTTCAAAGTCCAACGCGACGCCGACGCGCTGCTGGAAGATGCACTGGCCGTGGAGAAGTCCGGGGCGTTCTCCATCGTGGTCGAAGGGGTGCCGGCGGAGGTCGGCGCGAAGATCACGCAGGCCGTGGCGATCCCGACCATCGGCATCGGCGCCGGCCCGGAGTGCGACGGCCAAGTGCTCGTCTGGCACGATCTGCTCGGGCTGTACGACGGCCTGCGGCCGAAGTTCGTGAAACGCTACGCCGAACTCGGCGCGCAGGCGAAGTCGGCGCTCGAGGAGTTTTGCCGCGAGGTCAGGGAAGGGAGTTTCCCGGGGGCGGAGCATAGTTTCAAGTGAGGTTGAAGCGCGGGATGGGCCACGGAATTCCAATTGGGCAGTGCGAGGGCTTGGAGATGGAGCCGAAGCCTGAAGAACTGGAGAGCCGTCGCCGCTGGTTTGAGTGGTACGTCGAACAACTGGAATCCAACTCGGTGCAGTCGCCCGATGGGGTCACCGGACCGTTCCGCTGTCCGTGCTGCGGGTGCTTCACTTTGGACGAGCGCTGCGAGTACGATATTTGCCCGGTGTGCTTCTGGGAGGACGACGGGCAGGACGACCACGACGCAGAGGTGGTCCGCGGCGGCCCGAACGGGTCACTCAGCTTGGCCCACGCGCGGGCCAACTACCGCGAATTCGGCGCGTGCGAGCGACGGTTTATTGGCAATGTACGGATTCCGCAAGGGGGCGAGTTACCCTAACGCCGGTGCGCACTCCAAGCTGCACCTGACCCCTACATTGCCGACGCCCGATAGCAGCTACAAGTGAGAATGACCCATGAAGGCCGTGATCCTCGACATGCCGCAGCACTGGCTCGACGAGCGCAAGCGCTCCGGGGCCGAGCGCTTCGACGAAATGTGGGAAGGGGTGCTGCACGTGTCACCGAGTCCGAACTACGAGCATCAGGAATTCACTTTTCAACTCGAGATGTTCCTCTACCGCGAGTGGGCGCTGCCCGCGCGCGGGCGGATCGTACACGAACTCAACGTCGTCCATCCGGACGATGAGGACGATTGGATCCACAATTACCGGATTCCGGATCTCGTCCTCCTTTCGAAGGATCGCCTCGGCTTCAACCGCAACACCTACATCCTCGGCGCGCCGCTCGTCTGCGTCGAAATCCGCTCGCCCTACGACGAGAGCTACGACAAGCTCCCCTTCTACATCCGCCTCGGTGTGCCCGAAGTCTGGATCATCGACCGCGATACCAAAGAGCCGACCGTCTTCGCGCTCGTCGAAGGGAACTACCGCGCGGTCGAAGCCGATGCCGAGGGGTGGATTTTCAGCGCCGCCGTCGGCGCGCGGATGCGGGCGACGCCCGCCGGCAAGCTCGCCATCCGGCTCGATATCACCGGCGCCGGCGCAGAACTGCCCGAGGGTTCGGCCTAGAATGCCCGCATGAAAACGATGCCGCTCGCGGAACATGCGCGCCTGGCGCCGCTGAGCGAACTGCGGCCGGGCGAACTGAAACTGCACGAACTCTACCGGAGTTTGCAGGGGGAGAGTACCTACGCGGGCCTCCCCTGCGTCTTCGTGCGCACCACGGCGTGCAACCTCCGCTGCCGCTGGTGCGATACCCCGCACGCCTTCAATCAAGGAGAGAGGTACACCCGCGCGGAGGTCTTCGAGCGCGTGATGGCCTTCGGCACGCCGCTCGTGGAACTCACCGGCGGCGAACCGCTGCTCCAGCCCGACGTGCTCCCGCTGATGGTCGAACTCTGCAATGCGGGGAAGACCGTGCTGCTCGAAACGAGCGGTTCGCTGTCGGTCGCCGAGGTCGATGACCGCGTCCACATCATCATGGATTTGAAGTGCCCCGACAGCGGCGAGTGCGCCGCGAACCTCTGGGCGAACCTCGACGAACTCAAACCGACGGATGAAATCAAGTTCGTGATCGCGAGCCGGCGCGACTGGGACTGGACCCTCGTAACAGTGACGCAACACCGACTGGACGAGCGCTTCACGGTGCAGGTGAGTGCGGTCTTCGGCGCCGTGGAACTGAAGGACTTAGCGGAATGGATCTTGGAATCGCGCCGGAACGTGCGGCTGCAGTTGCAGGCGCACAAGTTCATCTGGGATCCGAAAACGCGCGGAGTGTAGTACCGTCCGATCCCGAAGGCATCGTAGATATTAGAGCGGACCTCGAGTTTTCGTAGCGGGTCTCGCGGATTCTGACCCCGGAGGGGTCGCAGATATTAGCCGGTGGTCGCAGACCACCGGATGCGGTCCGAAGTGACCTCGACCCCGGAGGGGTCGCAGCGGCTCGGACCTTCACTGCGACCCCTCCGGGGTCGATCCTTCTGCGAGTTCGGGTCCGGCGGTCTCCGACCGCCGGCTAATATCTGCGATCCCTCCGGGATCAAGACCCTTACCTCCGCGTCCGCCTCACGCACTCCGTCACCCGTGCCGCCGCTTCCTTCATCTCGTCCACCGTGCGCGCCGAATGGAAACTGAAGCGCATCGCGCTTTCGAGCACCTCCGGCGGAACACCCATCGCGGCGAGCACGGGCGACGGCAGCAGCGACCCACTCGAACAGGCGGAGCCGGTGCTGCACGCGACCCCTGCGAGATCGAGCGCCATGAGCAGCACTTCCGCCCGGCAGCCGGGGAACGAAAGGTTCACCGTCGTCGGTAACCCATCCGGGGAACCGTTGAGAACATACGGTTCGCCGAGGTTCGCGAGGAACGCTTCGCGGAGTTCGAGGCACTTCTTCCGGTTCGCCTCCAGCTCGGCGATCGCGTGGCGCAGGGCCACCGCCAACCCAACCGCGAGGGGAACCGCTTCGGTACCGGGGCGAACGCCGCGCTGCTGATGGCCGCCGAAGTGCGTCGGCTGGAACGCGGCACCCTTCTTCAGCAGGAGCAGACCGACGCCCTTCGGCCCGCCGAATTTATGGCCGCTCGCGGTGAGCGCGATGGCGCCGAGATCGGCGAAGTCCACCGGGATCTTGCCGACGGCTTGGGCCGCATCGCAGTGCAGCGGGATCGCCTTCGGCAGCGATTTGGCGACCTGTCGGACGGGGTGGATCGCGCCGGTTTCGTGATTCGCGAGCATCAGCGAGACGAGCCGGGTATCCGGAGTGACGCGGGCGAGCACGTCGCGCTGTTCGACGGTTCCCTGCGGAGTGACGGGGAGCCAATCGACGGCGAAGCCTCGTTTTTCGAGGGCCTTCAGCGGTTCGATCACACACGGGTGTTCGAACGGAGCCGCGAGGATCGTCCCCGGCGTCGGGCCGACGAGGCCGAAGATCGCGAGGTTGTTCGCTTCGGTCGCCCCGCTTGTGAAGACTACCTCCTCGGCCTTGGTTCCGAGCAGCGCCGCAACTTCATCGCGGGCCGCTTCGAGGTGCTGCCGGGCGCGCCGGCCGAGTGCGTGAGCGGAGGAAGGATTGCCGCAATCGGCGAGTTCTCGCATCGCCTCCCATGCCGCGGGGTGCAGCGGGGTCGTCGCATTGGAATCGAGATCGAGAACGTTCATGGCGGATCAGATTTTCACCGCAGAGAAGGAAGAGAACGCGGAGATGAGAAAATAGAGAGATGCACAGGTCGAGCTGGCCAACCGCTGCTTACATGGATTTTCTCTGCGCCCTCTTCCTTCTCTGCGGTGAAAATCTGCAGTCTTCTTACCCGAACATCCGAGCCACTTTCGGCAGCACGAAGTTGGCCAGTCCGGCGCAGAGGGTTAACAGGAAGGTCACTGAGAAGGCACGGAAGGCCCAGCGGTAGCCGGGGGCCGCTTCGCCGCCGGGGAATGTCAGCATCGGGCGGGTCGATTCGGCGGTAATCCTGTCCATCGGTGATTCCCACTCGGCTTTTTCAAACTCGGCCGGCATTTGCGAAGTACAATCTACCACATTAGTAGCCCGGCGATGGAATCTCTCCCGTCATCCGTCTCAGGCGGCCGCTTCCGCGCATGGAAACCCTCACCGCCGAACCCCTGCTCGCGGCCCTCCGCGATGGCGGCCGATGCCCCCCGGACAAGCTGCGCGCCGTCGAAGACGCCTTCGCCAACCTCGCCTCCGAACCGACCGCCCTCGCCGATGCCCTCAACGGCCTCGGTGTCCTCACGCGCTATCAGTACCGCAAGGTGCAGCTCGGCCGCATCTCGGAACTCCTCTTCGGCCAGTACCTCATCCTGGAGAAGATCGGCGAGGGGGGGATGGGCAAAGTCTACCGGGGCGTGGACACGCGCATGGCCCGGATGGTCGCCCTCAAGGTGATCCGCCCGCAGCTCATGTCGAACAAGACGGTGCTGATGCGCTACGAGCGCGAAGCCGAAGCCGCCGCCCGGCTCGATCACCCGAACATCGTGAAACTCTTCGACGCCGGGGAAGCCTCCGGGCGATTCTTCCTCGCCATGGAGTACGTGGACGGCTCCGACCTCGCCCGCCTCGTGAAGGACAACGGCGCCCTCGGCACTGCGGAGGCCTGCGAGTACGCCCGGCTGGTCGCCCTCGGCCTCCAGCACGCCCACGAGAGCGGCTTCGTCCACCGCGATATCAAACCCTCGAACCTGCTCGTCTACGGCGAGCGCGCCATCCCCGGCACCGGCGGCAAGGCCCAGCTCAAAATCCTCGACATGGGCCTCGTGCGCAACGTCGCCGAAGACGA
>JAYVTJ010000299.1:0-1947 GCA_043774415.1 Fimbriiglobus sp.
CCCACCATTCCCTAACGCTGCACGGTGGGGCTCGAAGACTCGACCCACCCTACGAAAGCCTCACCCCATCCGCTTCTTCAGTTCGGCATCGACGGCATCCAAATACTCGTCGGTCGTAAGATACGGGGCCTTCACGTCGATCAGGATCGCCAAGTCCTTCGTCATCTTTCCGGCTTCCACCAGATCGACGCAGACCTTCTCGACCGTCTCGGCGAACGCCATCACGTCCGGCGTGCCGTCCATTTTTCCGCGATACTGGAGGCCGCGCGTCCACGCGTAGATGCTCGCGATCGGGTTCGTGCTCGTCTTCTTCCCCTTCTGGTGCTCGCGGAAGTGCCGGGTCACCGTGCCGTGCGCCGCTTCGGCTTCCACGGTCTTCCCGTCGGGTGTCGTCAGCACGCTCGTCATCAGCCCGAGCGAACCGTAGCCCTGAGCGACCGTGTCGGATTGCACATCGCCGTCGTAGTTCTTGCAGGCCCAGAGGTAGCCGCCGGACCACTTCATGTTGGCCGCGACCATGTCGTCGATCAGCCGGTGCTCGTAGGTCAGCTTCTTGGCCTCGAACGCGGCAGCGAACTCGGCGTCGAAGATCTCTTGGAACAGGTTTTTGAAGCGTCCGTCGTAGACCTTCAGGATCGTGTTCTTCGTGCTGAGGTAGACCGAGTAATCGCGGCCGAGGCCGTAGTTGAAGCAGGCCCGCGCGAAGCCCTTGATCGACGCGTCGAGGTTGTACATCGCGAGCGTCACTCCGGCGCTCGGGGCTTTGAAGACTTCCTTCTCGATGGTCGGTCCACCGTCGGCCGGGGTGTAGGTCAGCTTCACCGTGCCGGGGCCGTTGAACTTGATTTCGCTCGCCTTGTACTGGTCGCCGAACCCGTGCCGCGCGACGACGACCGGCTTGTCCCAGTGGCCGACGAGCCGGGGGACATTCTTGCAGACGATCGGCTCGCGGAAGATGGTGCCATCCAGAATGTTCCGGATGGTGCCGTTCGGCGACAGGTACATCCGCTTGAGGCCGAACTCCTTCACGCGCGCTTCGTCCGGGGTGATGGTGGCGCACTTCACGGCGACGCCGTATTTCTTGGTGGCCTCGGCGCTGTCGAACGTGACCTTGTCGTCGGTGGCGTCGCGGTGTTCGATACCGAGGTCGAAGTATTTGAGGTCGATGTCGAGGTACGGGAGGATGAGCGTTTCGCGGATCTTCTGCCAGATGATGCGGGTCATCTCGTCGCCGTCCATCTCGACGACGGGGTTCTTGACTTTAATCTTGGCCATGGGCGACGGACTCCGCAGGGGAACGCGAACGGGGAGAAAGGCGTTAGCTTATCGGCGACGCGCGGTGCGGACAGCGGGCCGCAGTCATTGGGTCGCCAGCATCGAAGATCGCCGGGATTCCGATGACGGGGCGTGCTGTACATTCACTGGGGCATAGATTGAAGGGAACAGGCGGATTGCAAATGCCGTCGATAAAAAAAAGGAGTGCGAGCATGGCGGTCGGAAGAGCAATTTCACTGTTTCTGATCGATGGCCTACCCGACGGCCGAGTCGCCTGCGAGCTATTCAATTGGACTGGCAAAGGGTTCAAGATCCCGAGGCGGCTGTTGAAGGAGTCGGCAGACCGTGCCGAGCTCAAAAAAGCTGGGATATACTTTCTGTTCGGATGAGATGACACGCGCAATGAGGTGAGCACCGTCTATGTCGGCGAAGCGGAAGAAGTCATCAAACGGATTCCGCAACATCAGGAAAAGGATTTTTGGACAGAGGCGCTTATCTTCGTGAGCAAAGATGACAATCTGAACAAGGCACACATCAAGTTTTTGGAGTACACCATATACTCCAAAGTAGCTGCGGTTGGTCGCTACGAGTTGCAAAATGGAAACACTCCGAACAAACCCGCCATCTCTGAGATGGAACAGGCTGTGATGACGGAGTTTTTCGAAAACCTGC
>JAYVTJ010000300.1:0-3248 GCA_043774415.1 Fimbriiglobus sp.
TCTTTCATCTTGCCGTCGCCGTCCGCCGTGCTGCCGCCGAAGAAGTAAACGTGCTGGGTGCTCATCGAACCTGTCTCTGAAAAGGGGGGTGGACCACCGTGCGGAATCGGACGACCGACGACGGGTTTCGCGGGTGTTTTACGGATGGGGCAACCGATAGGCAAACGGGGACGGGGGTGGTATAGTAGTTTGTAGTGCATAAGGATTTGAGGGACGTGCAAATGATCACCCGAATCGATCCGAGCGGCATGCCGGAGAAGTTGTGGGCCGGAGTCCAGAGCGCTGCGCATTTACTTGAGATCGAACTTGAGAAGCTGACGCCCTACGAGGTCGAAGCCGATTGGTGGGCTTTTGGGCACGAGGCCGCTGGCTTGATGGTCAATCTCACGCTCACCGCCCTCGGCGAATCGGAACCCGTTTCCGAATCGATAGCGTTTCATCCGAACTACTTCCTGAGCGATAACCAAGACGCTACTCGTAACTCGCTAAAGAATCTAGTGCGGAGCTTCATCGACCGACTTCGGGCCGTTCTCAGGAAAGATATTCGGCAAGTGCGGACAAGGCTCAGTCAGATGGCACCAGTCGGCGAGGAATGACCGTGCCAAAGCTAACCATAAACGTACTCAAGTCCGAATTGCAAACCGTGACCTCCAAGTTCGAAAAAGACTTCGCGCTCAATGAGGCGAGCTTGGATGGTCTACAGGCGAACGCGGATGAACTGAAGCTTGCCTTAAAGAAACTCGAAGCCGCAATCGAGAAACTCCAAGAGAGGCAATCGGAAGTTGTGGCGAAACTCGCCGCCTTCGACGAGCGCTTCAAATCCCTCGAAAAATCCAACGACCGCACTTGGCAGTTCGCCGCGATGGTCATCTCCGCAGTCTCCCTCATCGTTTCTCTCATCGTCGCTTTCGTCAAAAAATAATCCGCATCCACCCGCGGAAAATCCCCGCTCCCGTGTCGTCTTCCATTGCAGCATGACCGCTTCGCAACTGGCCGACTGGATCGACGCCCACTCGGCGGCCCTGACGCTCCTCGCGAGGCAGCATTGCGGTGATCCCGAAGCCGTCGTGCAGGAGGCCTTCTGCAAACTCGCGCGGTCGCGCACCGCGATGATCGATCCCGTCGCGTGGCTCTACCGCGTCGTGCGAAACGGGGCCATCGACGCGGGTAAAGCCGAGCGCCGGCGGAAGCGGCGCGAATCGCAGCGGGCCAAGCCCGAAGCTTGGTTCGACGGCGATTCCGCCGATGCGGACGAGGCCGTGCTCGCGCTGCAGTCGCTGCCGCCGGATCAGCGCGAGGTCATCGTGCTCCGGATTTGGTCCGGGTTGAAACTCGAACAGATCGCCACGGCGTGCGAATGCTCGGTGAGTTCGGTCCACAGGCGGTACGAAGCGGGACTGCAAACACTGCGGGAAAGGATGGGTGCCCCATGGCCGACGACGTGATCGACAGACTTGCGAAGCTCAAGCCGGCCGCGCCGGATCGGGATGCATTGCTTTTTGCCGCGGGGCGCGCGTCGGCGCGGCGCGGGCCGTGGCGATTGCTTCTAGTGGGCCTCGTAATCCAGCAGGCCGTGTTGATTTCGATTTGGAGTTCGCCGAAGGAGCCGACGAGAAACAGAGACCCGATGTGGGATCCCGTCGGGCTGCCGGTGCCTCTCGAGCCTCGGCCCTCGGTGCCTGAGCCGCCATCATCTGCACCGCGTGGCGGTGCGGCGTCGCTGCTGAATCTCAATCCGGAAAGCCCCGATCCGATTCCGACCGCCGCTGTCGTTCCCGAACACCACTGGACCGTCCGGACACCCCTTTCCGACCTCTGAAAGTTGAGCGAGTAGATCCCCCGTTTTTGTTAGCCCGACGCGCAAGCGAGGGTCACGAACCGGAGTCGAGAACAACTTCGAAACACCGTTCACCGGATCGCGGCCCTCGCTTGCGCGTCGGGCTAATTGTCCGGTAATCCACCATCCCTATCCTTCGGAGTAGTTCTCATGCGCTTCTATTCTTTCTTCGCACTCCTGTGCCTCGGCGCCGTCGCCAGCGCCCAGCCGACACCCGAACCCAAAGATGGGAAGCTGACCATCCCGCTGACGCTTTCGCCGGCGCCGCTGCCGAAGCCGCTGTCGCGCTTCTACCTCACACCGCAGTACAAGGAGATGCAGCCGGGCAACCGCGTTACCGCCTTTATGAAAGCCCGCATGGAGACGCAGCACTTCTTCAGCAAGGAGCCAGCCCTCGAGCGCGAAAAGTGGAACGCGATGCCACTCGCAGAACTTCCGCTCGACGAGATTCGCAAATCCGGGGTCATCGGAGGTTTGGCTTACCCGAACAAGACGATCGCACGGCCCCTGAGCGATGTGGACGAAGGCTCGCGTTTGCTGACCTCGGACTGGCAAATCTGGTTCAACATCCGGCGGGATGGCATCGGCACGCTCGTGCCCGAAGTGCAGAACATCCGCGAACTCGCCAACGTGCTGAAAGTGCGGATGCGCTATGAGATCGCAACGGGGGATTTCGAGAAGGCCGCGTACTCGGCACGGACCTTCTTCGGACTCGCTCAGTCGTTCGAAACGCACCCCACCCTGATCGCGAGCCTCGTCGGTTTGGCCGTCGAGTCCATCTGCCTGAACGCGCTCGAGGAGATGATCCAGCAGCCGGGCTGCCCGAACCTCTACTGGTCGTTCACGGAAATCCCGGCCGGAGGGCTGAGTCTGCGCACCGCCATCCAGGGCGAAAAACACCTCTGCACGATTCTCTTCGGAAAGATTCTGCAGGCCGATGACGAGATTTCGGAAAGGGACTCGAAAAAGCTTCTCGCGCAGATCGACTCGATGATGGCCCTCAACGGATCCAATGAACTGCTGAAGGCATCCCTGCTTTATCAGGGCTGGGCCAAGGACGTGAAACGCGTGGAGCATGCCCGGGCGTTCCTCATTGAAACGGGCTCACGCCCCGCCGCCGTCAAGTTGTATTCGCCTCTGCAAGCCATCGTGACGGCCGATGCCCGCCAGTACGAAGTCGATCTGGATGACCGTTTTCGGATCTTCGACCTTCCAAATCCTGACGCCCAAAAGCTCGCCGAGGAATTCGAAACGCCACGGAGCAAGGACGGCGCCGGCATCCTTTCCAAAAATCTCCTTTCGGCGGTGACCAAAGTCCGCGAAACTCAAGTCCGCCTTCAGCAGCGCGTGGCTTACCTCCGCGTCATCGAAGCGATCCGCCTGTACGCTCAAGACACCGCCGGCAAACTCC
>JAYVTJ010000301.1:0-4077 GCA_043774415.1 Fimbriiglobus sp.
TCCACGTCCGCAGGTGCGCTTCGACGAGCGCCGGAATCTTCTTCGACAGAACCATTTCGAAGCCGTGATCGCCGATGGCCCAGGCCATCTCCGCGGTCGAATCGGGGATGATCCCGGAACCGGTCGCCGTGATGCGATACCCGCCGTCGCCGCGGCCCGAGGCGACGAGGGCCGCGGCGCCGTCGGCGAAGATCGCATTCGCGATCGCCTTGTCGATGTCCGGCCCCGTGTAATAGTGGATGCTGGACAATTCGACGGCGACCAGCAGCACCGTGTTGGCCGGTTCGGCCGCGAGGGCGAGGGCTGTGCGCAGTCCGTTGATCGCCCCGTGGCAGCCCATAAACCCGACATGGGTGCGCTCGGTCGTCGGCCTAAATCCGAGTTCGCGGATGAGGGCGAAATCGAACCCCGGCGAGGTGAAGCCGGTGCAGGAGACCGTGACGAGGTGCGTGATCGACTTCGGTGACAGCCCGCTGTCGGCGAGCGCTTCGGCGGCGGCGCGGAGCGCGAGGCGCGGCGCCCACTCGGCGTAGAGTGCCATCCGCTGCGCCGTCGTCGGCCCGCGCGGATCGGGGCCGGGGAGGAAGGGCGAACCGGACGCGCGGGTCCCGTTCATGACGTCGTCCACGAACGGGCGACCCAACACTTGATAGCGCGTGCGCACGCCGGACTTGGCATACACGGCCGGCAACCAGCTCGCGGTGCGGAAGGCCGGATGGCCCAGCACCTGCGCGGCCTTGAGCGATTCCTGCGGGGACACGGCGTCGGGCGGAACGGCGGTGCCGAAGCCGTGCAGCACGAGGGGCATCAGCGCACTCCGGGGATCGAAGCCAACGGGCGGTTCAGTGAGCGCACCACGGGGCGGGCCAGCGCGGGTATGATTCGCAACCCGCGTACCGCGAGGCCGCAGAGCGCAGGCCGCTTCAAGCTCCAGGCCAGTGCCCGGCAGGCCCACTGGCGCTCGCCGACGCAGCGGCGGTGGACGGCGATCCACTCCGCTTCGAGGTTCCCTTCACCGTGAACCGCACGCTGCACAAGTGGGACAACGGCGATGGCGCTCGCCATGGCCCACGCCATCCCTTCGCCGGTGAAGGGTTCGATGTATCCGGCCGCATCGCCGATGGCGAACCAGCGCGGCCCCGCGACCCGCACCGGAGCGCGCGTCAGCGGCGGGGTGCCTCTCCAGTGCGCTTCGGCGAGACCGGCGAGTACGGATAGGCCGGACGATAGCAGAATCCGCTCGGCGGCACGGCCCAAGCCGTGCTCGCGCACGAACTCGGAATCGAATGCGGCCGCGACATCGAGCCGACCATCTTCGAGTCGGACGAGGCCGACGTAGCCGCCGTGGCCCGTCGCCATGAAGATGGTGCCCACTCCATATTCAGCCGGCGCAGCGGCGAGCACCGCACCGGCTCCGATGCGCGATCCGGCAGTCACGATCGGTGCATCGCTCCGGACGCGGCCGTTCAATCCGTCGGCTACGATGACCGACTTCGCAATCAAGCCATTCGAGAGCGCTCCCTCGGCGTCGAGATGCACCGCCATACCGGAGAGGAACGTCACCCCGGCCTTCACCGCTTCTTCGATGAGTGCGGTATCGAACGCCTCCCGCGAGAGGGCCACTCCACCCGGCAAGCGGACTTCGACACTCCGACCCGATGCCGCCAAGCGCACGCGTTCGAGCGGCACCGCTCCGAGGTTCGCGGGGAGATCGCCCAGGCCCGCCGCGGCGAGTGCCGAGAGGGCATGGCGATTCAAGCAGCAGCCGCAAACCTTGCGGCGCGGGAACGTCGCCCGATCGACGAGCAGCACTTTCAATCCGCGCAGCGCGGCCGTGCGCGCCGCGACCGAACCGGCCGGCCCCGCTCCGATCACGACCGTGTCCCACATCGTCATGCGGGCTTCCTCCACGTCAGCAGCCAGCGGCAGGGGAAGCGACCCGCGACCGCGGCGCCATCCAGTCCGGCGCGCGCGGCCAGCGCCCGGGCTTCGCCGGTGGTGAACGCGGCCCGCACGCTGCGCGACCCATCGACCCGGACGATCCGCGAGCGCGTGACCAATCGCGTGGCGCACCAGACCAACCCGAGATTCCACCGGCTGCGGCCGAGGTCGTTGACGAGCACGAGGCGCTCCGTCGCGGCGGCGAGTCGGCCGAGCAGTGTCACCGCGTTGTCATCGGACAGATGATGGAGGAAGAGCGAGCAGGTGACGATGTCGAACCCCGTCGGCAGCGGTTCGGCGAGGGCATCGGCGATGAACAGCCGGATGGAGGTTCCGACGCCGGCGAAGCGCGCGCGGGTCGCGTCGAGGGCCACGGGGCTGAGGTCGCAGGCACTCAGGTCGAGGGGGAGACCGGCCAGCAGCGCCCGCGTCGCCAAGCCGACGGGGACATCGCCGGCGCCGGTGGCGACATCGAGGATGCGCACGGGCCGGCCGAGTTCGCGGGCCAACGTCCGCACTTCGGGCCAGAGCACGGCGACGCTGCCGGAGAGCGCGTTCAGCCGCGCCAGACCGCGCAGGGCCCGGCGGTGCTCATCCGCCGGGAGCGCGGGGTCGTCCATCAATTCGGGTTGCAGATCGCGGGGGCGCACAAGGAAACTCGGATAAGCCGTGTGGCCTCATTGTAGACGGGCGCCGCCTCTCAGATAGCGGGTCTCGCCGACTCGACCGCACCCTACGGGCTTCCTTCCGGAATTCGCTCAAGTTTTCCACTGGCGTTCCGCGACCCCCCACGCTATGCCCGCCCCGAACAGCGGTTCGACGGGACTCGGGGGGATTCACCATGCGTCGCGGCATTCTGTTGGGTTGCGGGCTGGCCGGCGTTCTGCTCGGCTCATCGGGGGCGTCGGCCCAGTTCGCTTCGGATCGGCCGACGAGTCCCGCTCCCTTCGGCGGAGCGCTGCCGCCGACGGCCGCGCCGCGATCCGCCGCACCGACGCTGCCCGGCGGGTTCCAGCCCCTCGGAATGGCGCCGGCGCGGGCCTTCCCCGGTGGCGGTGGCCACGTAGATCCTCTGCGCCCGGTGCCGAGCACGATTCCCGATCAGCCGCAGCCGCCGCACCCGTGGGCCGTGAAGGCCGAGCACGGGGCGTGGATGATCTGCGTCAAGAGCTACGGCGGCGCCGAATCGCGCACGCTCGCCGAGAAGCTCGCGAAAGAGATCCGCGAGAAGCACAAGGTGGCGTCGTACCTCTTCGAGCGCAACGCCGAGGAGCGCGCCGCGGAGAATGCGAAGATCGACGCGATCCGCAAAGCGGAGATGCTCAAGAACGAGCCGCTCCTGCGGCAGATCGAGCAGGCGAAGAAGGAAGCCGAGGCGCGCGGCGAAGTCTACATCCCGACGCGCGTGATGCTGAAGATCCCGAAGCCGGCCGCCGAGATGGAAGAGCAGTGGGCCGTGCTCATCGGCGGCTTCCCGTCGGACAAAGCCGCGCGGGAGGCGCTCAACGCCGTCCGCAATATGTCGGCCCCGACGGACACCTCGCTGCTCGACCGCACGAGCATCGGCGGCGAAGAAGAGGGCAAGGACGGCAAGAAGGAATTCAAGTCGAGCTGGAACTACGTCAACCCGTACAAGTGCGCGCTCGTGGTGCCGAACCCGGCCGCGGCGAAGGCGCAGCTCGAAGACAAGAACAAGCTCGAGCCGTGGATCGTGAAGCTGAACTCGGACGTGCCGAACAGCCTGCTCAAGGCCAAGAAGCCCTGGACCCTGATCGTGCGGAACTTCAGCACGCCGTCGAAGATGGCGGGCAAGGAGGGCGGGGGAGGCTCGGTGTTCGACCGCTTCCAGTTCACCGCGACGAAGAGCATGCTCGACGTGACGGCCGAGGAGGCCGAGCGCCTCGCGGCGGCGCTGCGACACCGGGACATGCACAAGGGACCATTCGACGCCTTTGTGCTCCACCACCGCATGGGCAGCATCGTGACCGTCGGCGAATTCGATGCGCCGGACGATCCCAAGCTGCTGGAGACTCAGCGCATCCTGACGGGGATCACGTTCAACATGCTCGACAAGGACAAGAAGCCGGTGATGGGCAAGGACGGTCAACCCGACCGCCAGCGCATGTTCGACAGCGT
>JAYVTJ010000302.1:0-2602 GCA_043774415.1 Fimbriiglobus sp.
GAGCCGGGTCTTCACGACATCGATCTTCTCTTGCGTGCTTCGGTCCACCACGTTGGAGACGAGCGACGTCAGCTTGATCGTGTCCTTCTGATCCTCGAAGAGCTTCAGTTCGAGGGCCTTCTGCAGCCGCTCGTTCGTGCGGTAGTCGAACTTCTTGCCGTCGATGGCCAGCGCCCCGATGTAGTTCATGATCTCGCGGCGGAAGTCCTCCTTGCGGCCCTCGGGGATGTCGATCTTCTCTTCGACGCTGCGCATCAGCCGCTCGTCCGGGTCGTCGTAGCCGCCGGTGTACCGGTTGCGCACCTTCTCGCGCTGGGTGTACGCCTTCACGTTGTCGATGTAGTTGCCGCAGAGCCGGGTCAGCGCCTCCTCGTCGGCGGCGATGGCGCGCTGGACTTCGTTCTTCACCACGTCCTCGTACTCTTCGCGCACCACGGCCAGCAGCTCGCGGAAGTGGCGGTGCTGGTCTTCGTCCTTGATGAGCGCGTGGTGCCGCAGGCCGTCTTCGAGCTGCTTGATGACCATGAACGGGTTGATGTTGTCCTCGTCCGGGTGGGCGACAAGAGCGTTCGAAATCTTGTCCTGGATGTAGCGCGGGCTGATGCCGGTCATCCCCTCGTGGATCGCTTCGCGTTTGAGGTCGATGACGTTGTCTTCGGTGAAGCCCGGCAGCGTCTTGCCGTTGTAGAGCTTCAGTTTCTGCAGGAGGCTCAGGCTGGCGTTCTTCGGAGGATTCAGCCGCGTCAGCACGGCCCACATCGCGGCGACCTCGACCGTGTGCGGGGCGATGTGCTTGCCCTTCACCTTGCCCTCGTTGAAGTCCTTCTCGTAAATGCGGACCTCGTCCCGCAGCCGCGTGACGTACGGGATGTCGATCTTCACGGTGCGGTCGCGGAGGGCCTCCATGAACTCGTTGTTCTGGAGCCGCTTGTACTCGGGCTCGTTCGTGTGCGCGAGGATCACCTCGTCGATGTCGGTCTGGGCGAACTTCTTCGGCTTGATCTTGTGCTCCTGCGACGCCCCGAGCAGGTCGTAGAGGAAGGCCACATCGAGCTTCAGCACTTCGATGAACTCGACGATGCCGCGATTGGCGATGTTCAGTTCGCCGTCGAAGTTGAAGGCGCGCGGATCGGAGTCGCTGCCGTACTCGGCGATCTTGCGGTAGTTCATGTCCCCGGTCAGCTCGGTGCTGTCCTGATTCTTCTCGTCCTTCGGCTGGAAGGTGCCGATGCCGATGCGGTCCTTTTCGCTCAGGGTCAGCCGGAAGATCTTCACCTCGTTCTTGAGCATCTCGAGCCAGTCGCCGGCATACTTCTGGAGCCGTTCGCGGTACTCGTACCGGCTCGCGGGGCAGAGGTCCCCCTTGATGCGGATGCCGTACGGATTCGGGCCCGTGGCCTGCTCGTTGAGGATCGCGAGCAATTCGGCGCGGCTCTCCTCGGGGATCAGTTGCAGCGGTTCGCTGTGCATCGGATCTTTGGCGTAGGTGCCGTCGGCGCTCTTCCACGAGAAGCTGAATAGCTGGCCCGCATCGCTGCGGCTGTACTCTTCCAACCCGCGCTTCAGCAAGCGGGCGATCGTAGATTTCGCACTGCCGACGGGGCCGTGCAGCAGGATCACGCGGCGCTCGGTGCCGTAGCCGAGGGCGGCGCTCTTGAACGTGTTCACGAGCGTCATCAGCGGGCGGTCGAGACCGTAGATGCCGTCGCCGTGGCGGGTGGCGAACTCGGTGAAGAACTTGTACCGGGTGAGTTTGTCCTTGTTCTCGTAGATGTCCTCGGTGCCGTGGGCGAGGATCATATCGAAGAGGCGCTGGTAGGCCGTGCGGGTGACGGTCGGCTGCTTCATCACGATGTCGAGGTATTCGGGGAAACCGCATTCCCAGTGGAGCTTCTGGAATCCCGTGAGGTCGAGCTGCGAGCGGATACCGTCGAGGATTCCTTGTGCCGTGGCCATGCGGTACTCCTGGTTGTCGGAACGGACGCGGGGCATCCGTGTGATGATGGTAGTCGAGCCGGAGAGAGGACGCCGCGGCGGAATCGGTTCGCACCGGGGCTGCTGCATTGTAAGCTGCGGGACGTGTCCATTCCACACCGGGAGCGCTCCGGTGGCAATCGGAATTGAAATGCGGGGCTTTCTTGCTCCCACTCCGCTTCGGAGAGGGGGCCGGGGGGTGAGGTCTGGCCTGCGGGAATCGAGCGGCCTTCATGCTGCGCGGGGAGACCTCACCCCCTAACCCCCTAACCCCCTCTCCGAAGCGGAGAGGGGGAACCGGACTCGGAATTGAAATGCCGGCCCCGCGGCGGCGTCGGACTCTCGATGGATCCCGATGCGTTCGCCAACTTGGTTGCGGCCCACGGCCCGGCGCTGACGCTCTTCGCCCGGCAGTGGTGCGGCGCTCCGGAAGACGTCGTGCAGACGGCCTTTCTGAAGCTCGCGCGCCTGCGGGCGCCGCCCGACAAACCGGTGCCGTGGCTCTACGCCGTGGTGCGGAATGCCGCCCGCGACGATTCCCGCGCCGCCCGGCGGCGGAGCAAGTACGAAGCCCGCGTCGCGGAGGATGCCGACGCGTGGTTCCTCCCCGCCGAGGATCCCGCCGGGC
>JAYVTJ010000303.1:0-2138 GCA_043774415.1 Fimbriiglobus sp.
CCTCGACATCTTCCCGCAGCAGACGCTCGCCCTCATCGGCGAGAGCGGCTGCGGCAAGTCGGTGCTCCTCAAACTCATCGTCGGGCTGCTCCAGCCGACGGAAGGGGAAGTCCACTTCGAAGGGAAACTCCTCGCCAAGATGCGCGAGCGCGAGATCGTGGCCATGCGCCAGCGCGTCGGCTTCCTGTTTCAGGGGGCCGCCCTCTTCGACAGCCTCACGGTGTTCGACAACGTCGCCTTCGGGCTGCGGGCGAAGGGGATCACGAATCAAGCGGCACTGACGGAACGAGTCCGCGCGAGCTTGCAAGATGTGGGCTTGCCCATCGTGGCCGAACTCAAGATGCCGGCGGAGTTGTCGGGCGGCATGCGGAAGCGCGTCGGGTTGGCGCGGGCGCTCGCGATGGAGCCGGACGTGATGCTCTACGACGAACCGACCACCGGGTTGGATCCGATTATGACCGACGTCATCAACGAGCTGATCCTGCTGACGCGCACGAAGCGACCGCTGACGAGCCTCGTCGTGACGCACGAGATGCGGACGGTGCAGAAGGTCGCGGACCGCGTGGTGATGCTCTACCCGCGCGCCCGCATGACCGGCGCCGACCCGCAGGTGCTCTACGACGGCACGGCCGCCGGGTTGCACACCTGCGAAGATAGTCGGGTGCGGCAGTTCGTACTCGGCGAAGCGCGCGACCGCCTGAGCGATGTCCGGGATGGGATCGAAACCGCCTGAGGAGTTCCACCATGGCCGAGCGGGCACTGCGGCAGCGATTGGGCCTCTTCGTGGCCCTCACCATCCTCGTCCTCACGGGCCTCGTCGTGCTCTTCGGCGGCGCGCCGACGGTCTTCAGCACGCGCACCAAGTACACCGTGCTCTACCCCGAAGCGCCGGGCATCACGCAGGGGACCCCCGTGCGCAAATCGGGCGTCCGCATCGGCCAGGTGAGGGGCATCGACATCGACGAGACCGGCCAAGTCCGCGTGACCATCGAAGTCGAGACCAAGTACCTCCCCCGGCTGAACGAGGAGCCGGCCATTTCGCGCGGACTCCTCTCGGGTGACACGACGCTCGACTTCATCCCGAAGTCCGACGAGAAGGGCCAGCCGATGCCCCGGGCCGATGCGATCCCGCCCGGCTCGGAGATCGTCGGCGTCCCGCCAGTGAACACCCAGCGGCTCATCAACCAGGCGCAGGGGGCGATCCCGAACGCCCAGGAAGCGCTCGTGAAGTTCAGCGCCACGATGTCCCGCTTCGACGCCGTCGGCCCGAAGGCCGAGAAGGCGCTCGACGAGATCGCGGCGTTCGCCCGCTTGGCCCGCGAACTCGTCCCCGAACTGCGCGAGACCAACAAGCGCGTCCAGGACTTCATCGGCACCGAAGGCCCGCCCGCGCCGAAGGATCAGAACGGCGCCCATCAGGAGATTGCGCTCCGCAAAGCGGACGAACCGGAACCGGCGAACCTCAAGACGCTCGTGCGCGAAGTGCAGGAGTTCGTGAAGACCTACAAGCCCCTCGGCGAAGATCTGCGCACCGTACTGAAGGCCGTGGAACCCGAACTCACGGCCTCGCTCAAGTCGCTGCGGGTGCTCACGGAGCGCGCCGGCACTTACCTCACGGACGACAACCGCAAGGCCCTCACCGAGATCCTGCGAAACCTCCAGGTGGCGAGCAACGACCTCCTCTCCGAAGAGAACCGCAAAAACGTCACCGGCATTCTGAAGAACGTGCGCGAGGGGAGCGAAGACCTCACGAAGACCGTCCGCCTCGCGGCCATTCTGCTCGACCGCGCCGAGGGGACGCTGAAGGAACTCAACGCCCGCTTGGCCGAGGCGAAGGGCGTCTTCGGCAACTTGGAGAAGGCGACGAAGCCGATCGCGGACAACGCCGAGCCGGTGATGAAGAACATCGCCATCGCGGCGGAGGGGCTTGCGAAAACACTCGCGGACGCGCGCGGCGCTATCGCCGGATTCAACAAAGCGGAGGGGAGCTTCGGCAAGATTCTGAACGACCCGCTGCTGTACAACCAGCTCGTCGATGCGGCGTCGAATCTGAACCGCACGCTGATCCGCGCCGAGAAGATCGCGAAGGATCTGGAAGTGTTCGCCGACAAGGTCGCGCGCAAGCCGGAGACCATCGG
>JAYVTJ010000304.1:0-2783 GCA_043774415.1 Fimbriiglobus sp.
ATCCGGCCAACGTGGTGCTCTTGAGCCACATTTGCATCTTGGAAATGGAAATCAAAGTCCAAATCGGCAAGTTGAACCTGACGAAATCGATCGACCGAATCATCGTGGAGCAGTTACAAGTCAACGGGATGCGAGAATTACCCCAGTCGTTGGATCACATCCGCGGGCTCAGAGCTTTGCCTTTGATTCACCGCGATCCATTCGATCGACTGTTGATTTCGCAAGCGAATCACGAACAAGCTTTGTTCGTGACCGATGATCAAATGATCTCGCAGTATTCGGTTCCCATCTTTTGGAAATGATTGTCATGCCCACCGCCATCGCCATCCACGGGGCCTGCGGGCGTATGGGCCAACGGCTCATCGCCCTCGCTCACGAAGACCCCGGCCTCACCGTCGTTGCGGCCATTGATTCGCCAACACACCCGAATCTCGGCCGGGATGCCGGGGAACTCGCGGGCATCGGGCCTATTGGCCTTCCCGTCCTCGGGGAATTGCCGTTGGGCCTCGTCCCCGAAGCGATCATCGATTTTTCGTCACCGCATGGTACGATGGCAATTGTGAAAACTTGCATCGACCGGCGCATCCCGCTCGTCGTCGCCACAACCGGCCACGACCCGGACGAGAAAGCGGAGATCCTCGCGGCGGCGCACCATACGGCGCTCCTCTATTCCCCGAACATGTCGCTCGTCGTGAATCTGCTCTTCAAGCTCACGAAACTCACGGCGGAAGCTTTGAACGGCGAAGGGTTCGACGTCGAGATTATCGAACGCCACCACCGCTTGAAGAAGGACTCACCCAGCGGCACGGCGGCCCACTTCGCCAAGATCGTGCAGGCCGCGATGAATCAAACCGAGATCGTCCACGGCCGCGAAGGAATCGTCGGCGAGCGCCTGGCGAGCCAGATTGGGATGCACGCCGTACGCGCCGGCGACAACGTCGGCGAGCACACGATTCTATTCAGCACGATGGGGGAAAGTCTCGAACTCGTCCACAAAGGGACGAGCCGGGACAGCTACGCGAAAGGTGCCTTGGCCGCGGCGAAGTTCCTCGGCGGCAAAGGAGCGGGGACGTACACCATGGCCGATGTTCTGGGACTGTGACAATTGCGGAATTCGGATCTTCCAATCCGAAATCCGCAATCCCAAATCCGAAATGGACTCACTTGCCCTTCGTGAACTTCTTCAGTTCCATCGTCACCTTCGTCCCCGCGAGATCCACGTCCTGCTTCACGATGCCGACGCCGTCGGCGTACCAGTTCTTGCTGATGACTTTCTTCCCGGCCACCTCCATCTCCAGAACGATGGGGTAAGCCACGTACTTGCCCGCCGCGACCTTGACTTCCTCCGGCTTCCCGGCGTCGAACGCGGCGTCGGCTTCCGACGTGCCGTCGTCCGTGACGATTTTGATCGCCGATTTCCAGTGCCCGCCCGCGGCGTAGGGGTACCGGATGAACGACAGCGGCTTCTCGAGCTTCATCCCCTGCATCGAGTGGCGGTAGACCGCTTTCTCGTCCGCCGAGACCTCCTCGGCGATCGTCTGTCCGGCGACCTTGCTCTCGACGGTCGCGATGTCGCGCTCGCCCTTCTTGCCGGGGGCGACCTTGGTGATCTCCTGCAGCAGCTCTTTGTCTTCGCCGTTCACCGTGATGACGTACTCCCACTTCGTTCCGAGCGCGAGCGGGAAGAGGTCGAGTTTCTTTTCGTCCTTCTTGTCCTCGGCCGCCAGTCCCGTCGCCGCGACGATCAGACCGAGCAGGGGGAGTAGCGTGCGCATGCGAAAGCTCCGGATAGGGTCGAACGCAAATTCTACGGCCCGGTCGCTACTTGGGCATCATCCCCTTGCAGACCGAGATGAAGCCGAGCACGAACATGATCGGAGGGTAGTAGAAAATCCAGCCGGCCATCAATCCCACTACCAACCAAACGACAGCCCCGAGCATCATCAGGCAACCGATGGCGATCGGAAACTGCGCCGACAGCCCCGAACTCTCTTCGACCTTCGGCCGCTTCTTGCGCTTGCGCGGTCGCGGCCGGTCTTCATCGTCTTCGTCGTCGTCCTCATCGCGGCGGCGCCTCCGGGGCGGCTCGTCATCGGCGATGCGGGCGACCCGGACCTTCCGCGCCTTCGGCTCATCCTCTTCGACGGTGCGCGCTCCGGAATCGTCGGGCACCACGAGCTTGTCGTCGCACTCCGGGCAGTGGATCGTGCGGCCGGCCTTCTCGTCTTTGACGCGGAGCGTCATCCCGCAATCGCAATCGAACTGGATGGTCACGGGCGGAGACTCCGCAGTGGGAATTCGCGGATCGGCAGTTGGGCATCACGATAGGCGAAGTCCGATGCGGAACAAGTCGGGAACCGTACGCCTGAAAGTTCTGCCATACCCCTGAGCCTCCAGATTTTGGCACCGGGCGACTCTCCGCCCCGCTCCGTCAACTCGGCAGCGCCGACGCCGCCTTCTCGCGGAGCTTCCGGCGAAAGTTCGCCATGAACTGACCCGGTTCGATGTCCTCCGCTTCGATCACCTGCTCGTTCAAAAACCGGCGCACGAGCCGCTCGGCGGAGGGTCGCGTCGTCGGGTTCGCGCCGATCATCGGAATCGCCGCCAGCACCTCCGCCGTGTGCTCCGCCAGAACATCCACTTCGGGCGGTCCGGAGTCGAGTGGTCCCAAGTCGGAGAGTTCTCCTAGTGCATCACCGCACGAGTTCCTTCGGGTAGAGGAAGTCCAGCTTCCTCCGGGCGTCGGCCACCCGGAACGTCCAGACGATTTTGGCGTTCACCCG
>JAYVTJ010000305.1:0-4219 GCA_043774415.1 Fimbriiglobus sp.
GCGATAGAGCTGCTCGCCCATCGGCTTCAGCACGAATGCTTCGGGGACGTGCGTCGGTTTCAGCAGCGACGCGAGTTCGGAGCCGCCGTCGAAGAGCACGGGGAAGGTGAGCTTGTAATCGGCGGCGTACTTCGCCGCTTCGGTACACGGTGAAGAACTCCCGGAGACGACGCCGTAGAACTCGACGCCCTTCGGCAGACCCGCGGCGATCGCGTTGAGCGTCGGTGCATACCGCTGGCACAGCGGGCACTCCGGTCCGAGGAAGACGAAGACGACCGCTTGCACTTTCGGTGTTTCCCCGATGGAGCGCGGCTGGCCCGCCGTGTCGAGCAGGCGCGGAAAGTGCACCGGTTCGGCGGCGAACGCCGGGGCCACCCAAGCCGCGAAGAGCAAGGTTGCGAGCATCTTCATCGGACAACTCTCCTCGGTCAATGGCTGGGTCGAATTAGCCCTTCGGTCGGGCTGCTCGCGTTCGCGTAGAGCTTCTTCGGGATGCGCCCCGCGAGGTAGGCGAGCCGGCCGGCTTCCGTGGCATACCGCATGGCCCACGCCATCCGCAGCGGATCCTGGGCACTCGCAATCGCCGTGTTCAGCAGCACGCCGTCGCAGCCGAGTTCCATCGCGGCGCTCACGTCGCTCGCGGTGCCGACCCCGGCATCGACGATCACGGGATAGTCGGGGTCGTTTTCCTTCAGGTATTCGAGGCAGATGCGGATGTTGTTCGGGTTCAAGATACCTTGGCCGCTGCCGATGGGGCTGCCCGCCGGCATCACGCTCGCGGCTCCGGCTTCCTTCAAGCGCTTCGCCAGCACCGGATCATCCGACGTGTAAACGAGGACTGTGAAACCCTCCTTCACGAGGATTTCCGTGGCCTTCAGCGTGTCGATGGGATCGGGCAGCAGGGTGCGTTTGTCGGCGAGGCATTCGAGCTTCACCCAATCGGCGCCGGGATTCTCGAGATTCGACAAGAGTTCGCGGGCCAGTCGAGCGTGGCGCACGGCATCGTCGGCGCTGAAGCAACCGGCGGTGTTCGGCAAAATGGTGAGCGTCGTCAGGTCGAGGGAATCGAGCAGGCTGTTGCCATCCTTGTCGATCAGCCGCTCGCGCCTCACGGCGACGGTCGTGACCTCGCAGCCGCTGGCCGCGAGGCACTGCTGCATGAGGGCGTTCGATTCGTATTTGCCGGTGCCGGTGAAGAGCCGCGAGCGGAAGGTGAACTTGCCGATGGTCAGCGGCTTGTCGGCGGGCGCCTCGGTGTCCGGCTGCCCGCCGCCGACGAGGGTGACGATCTCGACTTCGTCGCCGTCGAGGAGCGTGTGCGTTTCGTGGAGGGCCCGCGGCACGACGGTGCGGTTCACCTCCACGGCGAGCTTCTTGGGATCCTTGCCGAGCGTGCGCAATAACTCCGCGACCGGCAGCGGGGCGGGGAACGAGCGCGGTTCGGAATTCAGCGTGATGCGGAGCATGAGATCGGTCTTCCCCACACAGTTTCTACAATTCTACCGAACGGTCATCCTGTCCGGGAGGTCGCGGCGGCATAAATCGACCATCCACGATTACCCCGGTTCTCCAGCGATGGTCCACCGCCCTTTTTACTCCGAATTCGCGGAACTCGCGGCGACGCACAGCGTCGTGCCGGTCTACCGGCAACTCGTCGCGGACACGCTCACGCCCGTCTCGGCGTTCGGAAAAATCCGCGGCGACGGCTGGGCCTTCCTCTTCGAGAGCGTCGTCGGCGGCGAGCGCATCGGCCGCTACAGCTTCCTCGGCGCCCAGCCCTTCCGGACGTTCGAGGCCTTCGGGAACCGTGTCCGCGAATGCGATGCGGACGGGATGGTCGAAGAGCGCCATCACGCCGACCCGCTGAAACTGCTCGAAGAGCGCATCGCGGAATACCGGGGGCCGCACGTTGCGGGGCTACCGCGGTTCTGTGGCGGGGCCGTCGGCTTCGCCGGGTACGACGCCGTGCGCTACGTCGAGAAGCTGCCGAACGCGCCGCCGGACGATCGCGGCATTCCCGACCTCTGCTTCGGCTTCTACGACCGCATGGTGATCTTCGACCACATCCGCAAGACCGTGAACGCCGTCGCCCACGCCCGGATCGAACCGGGGGCCGACATCGCCGGGCAATATCGGAGCGCGTGCGCCGCAGTCGATGCCATCGTCGAACAGCTCCGCGCGCCGTCGGGAGATCTGCCGCTCGCCGACATCGACGTGCCGACGAGCTACGCCGTGCCCGAGCGGTTCACCTCGAACTTCACGCGCGAATCGTGGCACACCATGATGGCGAAGGGGGTCGAGTACATCCTCGCCGGGGATGTATTCCAGTACGTGCCGAGCCAGCGCTTCGAGGCGACGACGACCGCCGAACCGTTCGACATCTACCGGGCGCTGCGGGTCATCAACCCCAGCCCGTTCATGTTCTTCGTCGCGGCGGGGCCGACGATGCTGGTCGGAGCTTCGCCCGAGATTCTGTGCCGGGTCGAGAACGGGACGATGACGGTGCGCCCACTAGCGGGAACGCGCAAGCGCGGCGAGACGCCCGAGGCGGATGCAGCGCTCGCGGTCGAATTGCTGGCCGATCCGAAAGAGCGGGCCGAGCACATCATGCTCGTCGATCTCGGCCGCAACGACGTGGGCAAAGTCTGCCGGCTCGGCTCGGTCAAGCTCGCGGATTTGATGACGGTGGAACGCTACAGCCACGTCATGCACATCAGCAGCACGGTGACGGGCGAACTGCGGCCGGGGATGAGCGCGTTCGATGCGATGCGTTCGGCCCTCCCCGCCGGAACGCTGAGCGGGGCGCCGAAGGTCCGGGCGATGGAGATCATCGACGAGCTGGAACCGCAGCGCCGCGGGCCGTACGGCGGAGCCGTGGGATACATCGACTACAGCGGGAACATGGACACCTGCATCGCCCTCCGCACGATGGTTCTGCAAGGGGAGAAGGCGTACATTCAAGCGGGCTGCGGCGTCGTCGCCGACAGCAAGCCGGACGACGAATACCAGGAGACGATCAACAAAGCGCTCGGCCTCATGCGGGCGCTCGAAATCGCCGAGACTCAGTTGCGATCGTTGTAGTTTCTTGCCCCGAGGTTCCCATGTCTATCTCCCGACGCGAATTCCTCGCCTCTTCCACTGTCATCGGGTTGTCATCGCGACTCGGCGCGGCCGACGAGGTCAAGCCGAAGAAGCTCGTGATGATCGCCGGCACGGTCAGCCACGGCCCCGGCGATCACGAGTTCAACGCGGGTGTGCGCCTGCTCGCGAAGTGCCTGGAAGCCACGAAGGGGGTGAAAGTCGAACTGCTCCTCAACGGCTACCCGAAGGACGATTCCACCCTCGACACGGCCGACGGCATTCTGTGTTACGCCGACGGCGGCGGCGGACACCCGCTGATCCGCGAGAATCGATTGGATCGCATCGGCAAACTGATGAAGAAAGGCACCGGCCTGATGTGCGCCCACTTCGGCGTTGAGGTGCCGAAGGACATCGGCGCGAAGGAGTTCCGCGACTGGATCGGCGGTTGCTACGAGCACGAGTTCTCCTGCAATCCGATGTGGTCGCCGGAGTTCAAAAAGTTCCCCGACCACGCCATCGCCAACGGCGTGAAGCCCTTCAGCATCCGCGACGAGTGGTACTTCAACATGCGCTTCCGCGAGGGCCTGAAAGGGATCACGCCGATCCTCACGGCCATCCCGACTGAGAAGGTGCGCGATGGTCCGTACGTCTATCCGAAGGGGCCGTACAAGCACATTCAGGAGGCGAAAGGGCAGAGCGAAACGATGATGTGGGCGAGCGTGCGCGACGATGGCGGCCGCGGAGTCGGGTTCACCGGCGGGCACACGCACAAGAATTGGAAGGACGACAACTTCCGCAAGGTCGTGCTCAACGCGCTGCTCTGGATCTGCAAAGTCGAGGTGCCGAAGGACGGCGTCGCATCGAGCGTGAGCGACGAAGAGATCGCGGCGAATCTCGACCCGAAGAAAAAGTGATCGGTGGATAGTGAGTAGTGGGTAGAAAGAACTGATACCAATTCGTTCCTGTCCACTGAATACGACTCGCTATGCGCCGGCACGCCATCGACATTTGGAACGCGGGCGTCGATGCCGTGCGGCCCCGTCCCCTCATGCTCCGCGCGATGCAAGCATTGCCTGTCGAAGATCGCGCCGCGCTCGACGCGGCCCCTCGGATCCTCGTCGTCGGCTGCGGCAAAGCC
>JAYVTJ010000306.1:0-2583 GCA_043774415.1 Fimbriiglobus sp.
CGAATTGCGGCGCGGGGATGCATCATGAGCGACGGGTGCTGGTTGGGCGTCGATCTCGGCGGGACGAAGATCCTCACGGGCCTCTTCGATGCCGAGATGAAGCTGATCGCCCGCAACAAGCAGCCGACCGGGGCCGAAGCGGGGCCGGCGGGCGTGTTCGGCCGCGTGATCCAAGCCGTCGATGTCGTGCTGCGCGAAGCGAAGGTCGAACCGGCCCAAGTGCGCGGTATGGGCTTCGCCATTCCGGGGCAGATCGAACCGGGCCAACCGGTCGTGCGGTACGCCCCGAACCTCGACTGGCACAACGTCGATTGCCAGGCGCTGCTGCCGAAGGAATGGCCCTGGCCCGTCTTCCTCGAAAACGACGTCCGCATGGGCACCTACGGTGAGTTCGCGCACGGCGCGGCCAAGGGGGCCAAGCACGTCTTCGGCATTTTCGTCGGCACCGGAGTTGGCGGCGGGTTCATCCTGAACGGCGAACTCTTCGCCGGGTTCAACGGGCACGCCGGGGAGATCGGCCACATCGTGCTGCACTGGCGCAAGGGCACCACGCTCGAAGCGATCGCCGGCCGCAAGTACCAGATGCAACGCGTGAAAGCGATCCTCGAAGATGCTCCGAAGTCGCTGCGCAAGAGCTGGAAGGGCGTCGATCCCGAGAAGGTGAAGAGTTCGCAGCTCGCCGAGTTCTACGAGCAGGGCGACCCCATCGCGGTGGGCATCATCGACGATGCGGCGCGGGCGCTCGGCGCCGCCATCGGCAGCGTCATCAACCTCATCAGCCCGGAGGTCATCGTTATCGGCGGAGGCGTCACCGGCGCCCTCGGTGACAGCTTCACCGAGCGCATCTGGGACATCGCCCAGCGTTACACCCTGCCCGGTGCGGCGGCGAACATGCGCTGCGTGACCGCCGCGCTCGGCGACGACTCCGGCATCGTCGGCGCCGCGGCGTATGCCCGCTCGAAAGCGGGTGCCGCGTGAATCCCGAATGGCGCACCCGGTACAACGTCGCGGTCGAAGCGGCCCGCCGCGCCGGCGACTTCGCGAAGACGATTTACGATGCGACCTTCCAAGATCGGGCGGCGCTCGAGGTGATCCGCAAGGCCGATGACAGCCCGGTGACACTCGCCGACCGCGGCGCCGAAGAGCTGATCCGCACGATGATCGCGAAGCACTTCCCCGGCGACGGGTTCCTCGGCGAGGAGTTCGGCAACGCCGAGAGTACCACCGGCTTCCGCTGGATCATCGACCCCATCGACGGCACGAAGTCGTTCGTGCGCCACGTCCCCATTTGGGGCACGCTGCTCGGATTGGAATACGAAGGCGAGCAGATCGCGGGCGTCGTCTACATCCCAGTCTTCCGGCAGATGTACCGCGCCCTCCGCGGCGACGGCGCCTACCTCGACGACATCCGCATCCGCGTCTCGGACACGCCGACGCTCGCGGAATCGATCCTCTGCTATTCGAGCATCGGCTGGTTCACCCGCGCCGGCCGGCAGGAGACGTTCCTCAAGCTTTACGGTCAGACCGGTCGGCAGCGCGGCTACGGCGACTTCTTCGGCTTCGTCCTCGTCGCGCAGGGGTCGGCCGACCTGATGGTCGAACACGGCGTCAGCCCGTGGGACGTGGCCGCGACCAAGGTGCTCGTCGAAGAGGCGGGCGGCACCTTCACCGATTGGGACGGCACCCCGACGATCCACCGGCCCGATGTGCTCGCCAGCAACGGCAAGCTCCACGCGAAGGCGCTGGCGCTGCTGCGGGAATGAGCAACTTTCCGCCCCGCGCTGTTGCCCATCGGGTGCCGCCGGGGAATAATGGGGCTGTCGTCCCCGCCGCCTCGAACCTCTCGTTTCCCGGAGTGCTCTCCCCATGCGAAGTCTTCTGCTGCTGTCCGCGGTCCTCGGATTGGGCGTGTCGGCCCAGGCCCAAGCGCCGAATTACGTGACGGTCAAGGGGCAGGTGAAGTGGAACGGCGAGAAGCCGCCCGAACTCGTCCCCGTCGCGGTGAAGGTCGATGCGGCCGTCTGCTGCAAGGCCGGCCCGCTGATGCCGAGCAATCAGATCGTCGATCCGAAGTCGCTCGGGGTGAAGAGCGTCGTCGTCTGGCTGCGCCCGGATACCGCCGTCCGCACCGACCCGTTCCCCCAGAAGGAGATCAAAGCCGACCTCCTGAAGCCGAAGTCGGTGGAGCACACCATCGACCAGCCGTCGTGCCAGTTCGAGCCGCGCGTGCTCGCGGCCCGCGCCGGGGATACCCTCGTCGTCAAGAACTCGGCCGGCATCCCGCACAACATCAACTACAGCAGCGATCTCGAATCGCTGAACCTGCTCATGCCGGCGAAGTCGGAGGTGAAGCTGAAGAGCCCGCTCGAAGCGCAGCGGACGCCGATCGCCTTCAAGTGCGACATCCACCCCTGGATGGCCGGCCGCGTGCGCGTCTTCGATCACCCCTACTTCGCGACCACGGACAAGGACGGCAAGTTCGAGATCAAGGACGCGCCGGTCGGCAAATGGCGGATCGTCTACTGGCACGAGGACGGCTTCCACAAGGGGAAGGACGGCATCCTCGGATTCCCAATCGAAATC
>JAYVTJ010000307.1:0-2633 GCA_043774415.1 Fimbriiglobus sp.
CGGGCCCGCTCGTCTGTCGTTTCGGGCGGAGTGTGGCGACTCGCTACGCATTGCCTTGGGATGTCGCAGGTCTCGGGCGCCTTTCGCCCGTCTTCCGCGTCGATGAACTCGGCCACCCGAATCGGCATGGTACCCTGCATTTTCTCGCGGGTGAGGGATGCCGGTTCGAGCGGGAGTCCGGGGACGGCCAGTCGTTCCCCGGACTCCCCCCCTTCGCGGAGGACATGCGCCTCCAGGGCTACATGGGGCGCGGCTTCCCGGCCCGCTACCCGGAACTGAAATTGCCGCGGCGCATCAGGGACTGGAGTGAGGAGGACCATCTGACCGCGCTGGCGATGCGCGGCGAGGACTGCGTGGGCAATCTCATTATCGGGGAGGAGTCGCTCGACCGCTTTCTCGCGGGGCCGCCGCAGCCCCGGACGCGGGCGGATTACCCGAGCCTCGCCACCGGTGCACTCGCCGGTCAACCGGGCTCATCGGCCGGAGGGGAGCATCCCAAGTTCGCCGTCTATTCCGAGGGCCGCCACCTGCTGGTGAAGTTCGCCGGCGGCGATGGGGCGGCGGCGGACCGGTGGCGCGACTTGCTCGTCTGCGAGCACCTCGCCCTGGAGGCGCTGCGAGAAGCGGGTGTTCCCGCACCGCGCTCGGAGTGGTTCGATCTCGACGGGAACCGATACTTGGAGATGGAGCGTTTCGACCGGGTCGGCAGGCGGGGGCGTCGCGGGGTGATCTCGCTGTACGCCATCAACTGCCATTACCTCGGCGATGACTTCGATAATTGGAGCCGAGCCGGCCGCCGCATCCTCGACGAGCCGTCCTTGAGTATGGACGCCGGAGATCTCCGCCGATTGGTCTGGCTGGATACGTTCGGCGATCTGATCGGGAACACGGACAGGCACTTCGGCAACCTCTGCTTCTTCACCGAGGAGGCGAAGACGTTGGCACTGACCCCGACGCCGGCGTACGACATGCTGCCGATGGTCTTCGCGCCGGTGGACGCCAACTTGGTCGAGAGGCAATTCGACCCGCGCCCGGCGACCGCTGCGAACCTGAGCGTGTGGCTGGATGCGGCGAATCACGCGCAGAGGTACTGGACACGCCTCCGCGAAGCGGACGGGCTCAGCGGCGGCTTCCGACGAATCGCAGCGGACTGTCGAGATACGCTGACCCGACTCGTCGATGACTGTCCGTGAGACCGCCTATCACGCCGGCCATTCCCAGCCCTTGCGGGGTTCGATCCCGAGGAGGGCGTTCGCTTCTTTCGAATCGCTCGTGCCCTTCGCGGCGTCCCATTTCAGATCGGCGCCGGCGCGGTAGGCAACGTTGCCCAGCAGCACCGTCTCCGTCAGCGGGCCGGAGTAGCCGAAGGGACAGAGGGTTTTGCCGTCGCCGCGGATCGCGTCGATCCATTCGCGATGGTGCCCCTTCGACTTCGCGATGGTCGCGGGCGGAGCTTTGAAATCCTTCGCGAACTCGTCGGGCAGCAGCTTGAGATCGTGGTAGTTCACCAGCATCTTTTTGCCCCCTTCGCCTTCGAAGAGGACACCGTCGAAGTAGTTCGGATACTTCACGGTGCCGTCCAGATTCGGGCCGGGCACGCCGTGGTACCACGTGAGGTGCACGCCGGCGCGGTCCTTCGCAGCGGGGAAGGTGTAGTCGACCTGCATCGTCTGCGGCACGGTGTTGTCGGCGTTGGGGATGGCCGTGCCGATGGCCTTCACCGTCGCGGGGGAACCGAGGCCGAGCGCCCAGAAGGGGAGGTCGAGGAAGTGGCAGCCCATGTCCGACAGGACGCCGCCGCCGAAGGGCCACCACCAGCGCCAGTGGAAGTGCGGCCATTCGGGGTGATCCGCGAGGAAGAGTTCTTCGGAGACCGGGCCGCACCAGAGATCGGTGTCGAAGCGCAGATTCTCGTCCAAGCGCCGGACCACGCGGGCCGGATCGGGCCGGCGCGAGCACCACGCGTGGACGCGCTTCACCGCGCCGAGCTTGCCGGACTGCACGATCTCGACGGCGCGGCGGTAGTTGTCCATCGCATGGATCTGCGTGCCCATCTGCGTGACGACCTTCTTCGCCGCCGCGGCCGCCATCACGCGGCGCACTTCCTCGACCGTGTGGCAGAGGGGCTTCTCGCAGTAGACGTGCTTGCCGAGGGCGATGGCGGCGAGCGTCGCGTGGGCGTGGGTGTGGTCGGGCGTGCTGATGACGACGGCATCGATGTCCTTGCCGACGCGGTCGAGCATCGTTCGGTAGTCGGTGAAGAAATGGGCCTTGCGGAACTGCTGGCGGGCTTTGGTCGCCTTCGACTCGTCGATGTCGCAGAGCGCGACGATGCGCTCGCCCATCACCCCTTTGAGATTGTCGGCACCGCGGTTTGAAACGCCGATGAGCGCGATGCGGACAGCGTTCGGATCGGTCGGTTCCGGCACCTCCGGCAGTTCGATTTCGATTTCGGCTTCTGTGGTCGGGGTCGGGGCGGGCTTCGAGCAGCCGGCGAGGACTGCGGCGGACGAGGCGGCGAGAAAGCGGCGGCGATTCAGCATGCTGGCTCCGGGGGGTCAATCTTTCTTCTTCTTCTCTTCGGCCTTCCACTCTTCATACTTCTTGAGTGCCGCGTCGCGCTTCTTGTCGGC
>JAYVTJ010000308.1:0-6940 GCA_043774415.1 Fimbriiglobus sp.
CAAGCCGAAAGAGGAAGGGCAGTTGGAGCCCTGCGAGATCCGAAAGGAACAGTGCGTGTCTTGGTCGCCACATCTGCGGCCGATGAAGGGATCGACCTCCAGATCGCGAGCCGCGTCGTCCACTGGGATCTCAGCCCGTCTCCGGCGACGCTCATGCAGCGAAACGGCCGCGCCGCCCGCCTCGGACAGGTGCGCGATGTGGTGGCCTACTATCTGATCCTCGAGGGCACTCACGAGCAGCTTCGGGACAGCGGTCTCCAGGCGAAATTCGCCGAATTGGGAATTTACGACGAGGCACTCAAGAGTCGAATCCTCGGCTCGTTGACCGAAGAGGAAGAAGCGCGCTTGGAAGAAGGGCTCGGAGCCAGGGATGGAGGGGTCGTCGGCGACATCTTGAAGGGGGCCAAACGCGACAATGAGTTGATGGACGGCGAACTCGCCGCGCTGCGCGCGGATCTCGAAGATGGTCAAGCGCTCAGCCGCTACGATCTGGCTGAGCGGCTCAGAAACTGGAAGCGGGTCGGCCTTTCCGATGATGCGGCCGGCGGCATCTCCTTCCAGTTCAAAGACATTTCGTGGGAGCGTCCCGTATTCGGCGAAGTCACCCGGATGGAGTCGACGATTTCGGCGAGTGCCGTGATCGAGAAAGACCAGGCGAAGCAGGAACTCGTCTTCGACCCGGAGTTCCTCGTGTTCGGCCCGAAAGACCCCAGAGGGGTCAAGCCCCCGAAGCTGGCGGGGCTTTCGCCGTGGATCAACAAAGCGGATTTCCACGGGAAGCACGTCGTCGTGCCTTCCGACGCGGATCTGCTGGGACGGCTCTTCCAAAAAGTCACGCGGCTCGGGGCAGCCGATTTCTTGAGCATCCCGCGGAGTCGGATCGCGGGAATCGAGGGTTTGAGATTGGAGATCCGCTGGCTCTTGTTCTGCACGCATCTGATCCGCGAAGCCGAGAACACGCTGCCCGTCAAGGCCCGCCCGTATCTGACCTACTACGCGTTCCCGGAACTCATTGCCGGAGCGACACCGGTTCCGCACGACCCCGAAGGCGCGGACGCGGACGATGTCCACCGCTTAATCGCAGCGGCTGAACAACACGCTCTAGCGGAGGGATGTTCGGGCGTCGGCGATGGAGTGAGACTGGAAGAGGCGAAACTCGTCGGCCAACTGCTCCGAGGTTGGATCGAGTCCGCCACGAAGTTCGGCGCCGCGACCTTCCTCGAAAAAGAAATGTACTTCGTGCCCATGCCCGTCGCGCTGGTGTGCATCACCGATACGTGACGGCCGGACTGCCAACTCACCGGAAGAACGCGGAGACCGCGCTGGAAAATCCGGGCAGATGGGGTTCGGCGGCGATCGTGTCGGCCTTCGTGAAGAGCCTCGGTTCGCGGTCGGGGCGGTGCTCGGTCACCGTGCGGAGGTCGGTATCCACGATCCAGACGATGGGGACGCCGCACTCGCGATAGGTCTTGAGCTTGGCGGAAATCTCTTTGACAGTGTCATAGGGCGAAAGGATTTCGACCGCGAGGAGGGGCACACCCTCGAACATCGAAGAGTCTTCGACTTCGGAATCCGCGAGTTTCGCGGAGATCACCGCGACATCGATACCGACGGTCGTCGAATGGTCGGGCGACTTGCTCAGGACAAATCCTGCTTCGCCGCCGACGACTTCCGGGCGGGGGTGGGGCATCGATGCGGCCCAGTTCGCGAGCGCCCTCGCGATCCGGACTTCGCATGAGCTGTGGAAGCGATTCCGGCGCGTCGTTCCCGTGCCCTTTCCGATTTCCCACAAAATTCCGTCGATCAGCATTCGCTCCGTCCCGTCGTCGGGAAGCGCGAGATACTCTTCGAGCGTCATCGTTTTGGGAGCGTCGAGAACTGCGGTCGCCATCGGTCGTTCCTCCTGCCGCTATCTTACACTCCGCCCGTTCGAACCGCCATCGCCCCGAGATCCGCCGCCATGCCCGCCGATTGGATGCCGCCCGCCGATGCCCGCGCCCTGATCTTCGACTGCGACGGCACCCTCGCCGACACCATGCCGATCCACTACCGGGCGTGGATCCAGATCCTCCCGCCGCTCGGCATCCCCTTCGGTGAAGAGCGATTCTACGCGCTCGGCGGCATGCCGACGGCGAAGATCATCCGGCTGCTCAGCGGCGAAACCGGCATCGCCGTCGGCGATGTCGATGCCCTCGTGCTGCGAAAGGAGGAGATCTTCCTGTCGATGCTGCACAGCGTCGAACCGCTCGCGGGGATCGTCGGCATCGCCGAGCGTTTCCGGGGCAAGCTGCCGATGGCCGTGGCCAGCGGCGGCTACCGCAGCGTCGTGACGAAGACGCTCGCGGCCATCGGCATCCTCGATTGGTTCGACGCGCTCGTCTGCGCCGAGGACACGCCGAAGCACAAGCCGGAGCCGGCTGTGTTCCTGGAAGCGGCCCGCCGCTTGGGGGATGTTCCGCCCGCGGCGTGCGTGGTCTTCGAGGATACCGACATCGGGTTGGAAGCGGCGAGCCGCGCGGGGATGCCCGGCGTGGATGTGCGCAAGTGGGCGCCGGTGCGGTTGGCGGGCAGTTTGTAGAATGCCGTCAGCCCACCGCGACACCTCGGCATTCGGAGCCGGCCATGCCCTTCTCGGATTGGAACGAGTTCTTCAATTCGGTGCTGGTGAAGTTCGTCCTCGCGCTCGTGGGCTGCGTCGGCACCATCGGAACGGCCGTCTGGTTCGTCGCGAGTCACTTCTACCGGGGCCGCATCCGGAACTTGAAGCAGCAACTCACCGCATCCGAAGACCATCTCGAAACCGCGACGACGACCACCGCGCAGAGCCAGCATGCGGCCGCGATCCTGAAGCACGCCGACGGACAAAAGGGGACCGAGATCCTCCGCATCCAGCGCAAGCTCGAAGTGCTGCTCCAGCGCTTGGCCGAAGCGAAGGACAAAGAGGTGAAGTACAACCGGGCCGGCTACCAGCTCCTCCTCCAGCGCAATCAGCTCCGGCTCGACCTCGCAAATCATAAGGAACTGTCGGACAAACTCCTGAGCCAAGTCACCGACCGGGATGCCCAGCTCGAAACGGCACGGGTGGAACTCGACGGACGCCGCCGGGAACTCGACCGCAGCGAGCGGCGGTTGCGCCGCGCCATCCGGCTCAACGGCTTCCTCTGGACGGCCAAGGCGCTCCAGCGCGTGCCGAAGTTCCGCCCCCAAGCCGAGCGCCGCCAGGCCGTGATCTCGGTGCTGAACCTCAAGGGCGGGGTCGGCAAAACCACCGTCGTGGCGAACCTCGGCACGGCCCTCGCCCGGCGCGGCCACCGCGTCCTCTTCATCGATCTCGATCTGCAAGGGTCGCTCACCGATTTGATGCTGCCGCTCGACAAAATGAAGATGCTCAACGCGAACTCGGCGCTCGCGCAGCACTTCTTCGAAGCCGCTTCGCACGATCCCAAAGTGAAGATCGCCGACTACGCGCAGGAACTGGCGCGTTTCCCCGAGACCGGCGGGAGCGTCCACCTGCTCGGCGCCAGCGACAACCTCGGCTACACGGAACTCTCGCTCACGCTCCGCTGGCTTCTGAAGCAGGGGCAGCGCGACAACCGCTTCCTGCTCCGCAAGGCCCTCCACCTCGTCTCGGTTGCGAAGGCGTACGACGTCGTCATCATCGACTGTCCGCCGCTCATCAACATCTCCTGCATCAACGCGCTGGCCGCGAGCGATCATGTGCTCATCCCGGTGACGCTCGACGCCCGGGCGATGGAGCGCGTGCCCGTGCTGCTGAAGCGCGTGCTCCGCTCGGAGAAGTTCCGCAAGTCGGTGAATTGCGACCTGAAGGTGCTCGGGTTGGTGGCCAACCGCACCTTCCGCGATCAGTTGACGCAGGCCGAAACGGAGTTCTGGAATCGGCTCTGGAGCAAGTGTCGGGATGCACTCGGGGAGGACGTGCGGCGCTTCGAAACAATCATCCCGAACATGAACGAAATCCGCGATAGCGACAAACTGATGGAGTCCGAATCCGTTCGATTCAAATCATCAGAACTCTTCGCGGCCCTCGCCGCCGAAATCGAGAAGGAGTTGCCCAGTGAATGTCGCCGACTTGCAACAGCAGTTTCGTAGCATCGCGCAGTTCGCGGAACGGGCCGGCGCCGGCAAGAGCGCGGTCGCCGATCTCATCGCGGTCTCGGATGCCTTCACTCCGTTCGGCGCTCTGACGGTGGCAGAATTCGGCCGCTTCCTGCGCACGGCCGATGAATATGCGCGGGATGGGACGCTCCCCCTCGTGCCGGCCAAGAAAGCTCCTGCGAAGAGGGCGCCGGCGAAACCGAAAGCGGCGGTAATTCCGCCTGAAGAAATCATCGAACGCATCTATCGACTCGACGAGATGATCGCCGGAACGACTCTGGCCGAAGATGCGATTTCGGCCGAGCTCATGCTGGTTGACCAGTTGAAGCAGCCGGACTTGAGGAAGCTTGCCGAGAAGCTCAACATGTGGCACGCCAACAAAAAGTTGAAGGTCCCGCAGTTGAAGGCGAAGATCCAAGAGGAAGTCCGCGAGCGCAAGAACCGCTACGAGCGCTCGGACTACTGATTCACTCCTCCCGCGCCGCGCGCGGGAGCGTCACCGCGAACTTCGTCCCCACGCCCACCGTGCTCGTCACGCCGACGTGCCCCTTCATCGCCTGCGCCAAATGCTTCACGATCGACAGCCCCAGACCGGTGCCGCCCATCTCGCGGGAGCGGGCTTTGTCCACGCGGTAGAAGCGCTCGAACACCCGCGGCAGATCGCGCGCCGGGATGCCGATGCCCGAATCCTCCACTTCGAGCTGCACGCTCTGCGGCGTCGCCTGCCAGCGCACCGTGATCCGCCCGTTGTCCGGCGTGTACTTGATGGCGTTGTCCACGAGGTTGTCCAGCATCTGCGCCAGCCCCTCCTCATCGACCCACACCGTCGCATCGGCCGGGCAACCCGCGAGCGCCACCCCGTCGAGCGTCAGCCCTTTCGCTTCCGCGCGCGTCCGGTGCCGGTCGAGGCAGGCGTGCACGGCGTCCTCCACGAGCACCCGGTCGTAGTCGAGGATGTAGACCCCCGATTCGATGCGGGCCAAGCTCAGCAGATCCTCGATGAGCATCTGCTGCCGGTCGGCCTGCTCCGCGATCTGCTCCAAAAACATCCCGCGCGCGTTCGGGTCTTCGACCGCCCCGTCCATCAGCACTTCGACACTCGACTTGATGTTCGCCAGCGGCGTCTTCAACTCGTGCGACACGTTCGCCACGAAGTCCTGGCGCAGCCGCTCCAGCCGGCGGAGGTCGGTGGTGTCCTGCACCACCATCACCGCGCCGGGGGAGTTCGGCCCCGGCAGCCGCGAGACGTAGACGACGAGGCTCTTCACGGCCGGGCCTTGCCAGTCGAGTTCCTCGCGCTCGGCCTCGTGCCCCGCGAGGGCGCGCTCGACGATCTCGCGCACCGACTTCTGCCGGGTGATCTCCCAGAGCTTGCGGCCGACGGCTTTGGCCGGGTCGAATTCGAGGAGCGCCCCGGCGCGGTCGTTGGCGAAGAGCACGACCTGGGCGTTGTCGATGGCGACGACCCCTTCGACCATCCCCGAGAGGATCGTGCGGAGCTGCTCGCGGTCGCGCTCGAGCTGCCGGAACGACTCCGCGAGGTTCTCGGTCATGCTGTTGAACATGCGGGCGACGCCGGCGAGGTCGAGATTCCCGGAGATCTGGATCTTGTGGTCGAAGTCCCCCGCGGCCAAGCGGCGGGCGCCCGTCGTGAGTTCGTCGAGGGGCCGGGTGAAGCGGCGGGCGAGAACGTACGCGGGCAGGGCGGCGACGACGGCGATGACGACGACGGCGAGCGCGACTTGCCGGACGAGATCGAGGGAGAGATCCGAGCGCTGGAGGATGAGCGCCCCGACGGCGGCGGCGGCCAGCACGACGAGGATCAAGTAGGTGAGGAAGAGCCGGAGGAACATTTGGGGGATAGTAGAGCGTGGACAGTGGTCGGTGGATAGTGAAAGATCTTACTGACCACCGACCACCGGTCACCGACCACTTCTCTCCGACCCTTCTCAATCCGGCACAGTCACCGCTTCGCCGCCGGCGATGCTCGCGAGCGCGGGCATCACGCCGTTCGCGCCGTACCCGATCGTCCGGACGCTGCCGTCGGCCATCGCGAAGTTCGCCCCGCCGATGTGCGGACTCCAGAAGTGGAACATCCCGCACGGATCGTCGAAGCGGCTCTCGGCGAACGGATAAGCTCCCGGTCCGCACTTCGACCCGCTGACGATGAGTTGCAAGTTCTGTTCGCGGACGCCGAGGATCAGGTCGGCCGATCCCGAGAGTTGCTGACCGACGCCGGCGTACCACCAGCCGAACTGGAAGTCCGCGCTCGGCGGCCGCTCGCCGACCAGCAGCGTGTTCGACGTGCCGTCGGTGATCGCCAGCAGGTTGATCCGCCGATCCTGCACGAAGGCGCCGGCCTTCGATCGGTAGTCCTTCCCGGAGACGCCGAGGTAACTCGTGAAGGCGACCACAGTGTTCGTCCGCAGCGAAGTCTGCGCGGTGGCCGTGCGGTCGTCGGCGGGGCACCGGTACGGCTTGTAGACATACGACAGTCCGGGATGCGGCGGAGTGAACGCGATCGGCTGGCGCTTGAAGTCGGCCTGCGTGCGGACATAAAGTGTATCGGCTTCGATGTACGGCAGCAGGTCGATGGTCCAGCCGGTGAAGGGCATGCGGTCCGGATTGAAGAGCGAGCGGTGACCGACGGGGAGTCCGTTATTGGCGTCGTAGTAGCTATGGGCGGCGATCCCGATCTGTTTTCAGGCGAAACGAATTCGAGATCCTAGATCACCCGGGCTGAATCGGGCTTCCAACCGCGAGCTCCTTTTGTCATCTTCTGTCCCGGACGCAAGACCGTACCGGAGGAGGAGACGTCATGCCA
>JAYVTJ010000309.1:0-3967 GCA_043774415.1 Fimbriiglobus sp.
TATGCGAACGTCTTGACCACTATCCCCGCATTCACCACAACCACCGTGAGGTGGGCGGAGCTGTTGAGGCCCCAGTCTTTCGGACCGTTCGCATCGCCGTCGAACACCGTCAGCGCCGACTTCGCGTACGACACGGACTTCTGCAACTTCGGCATGTACTCCTTGTTCTTCTCGAAGTCGCCGCCCGTCCAGACGATCACCGACATCGCCTTGTCACTCGCGTCGGCGAGTTTGCCGTCGATCGCCCGCATGAACTTGTTCATCGGCCGGGAGAACTTCTCGGCGTTCACGAAGAAGTAGACCGTCGGTTCATCCTTGCGCTCCTTCGCGTAGTCCACCTCCTTGCCTTCGATGGCGCCGGTGACGGCGAAGACTTTGAGCGGTGAGACGGCGGCGCCGGCCTTCGGCCCCGATTCGACATCGGCGGCTGCGAAGGACGAGCAGCCGATGAAAAGAATGATGGTGAGCGTGCAGCGCATGGGATTTTCCGATCAATCGGGGGTGATGGATAGCGGATACTCGGGGATCGCGAGGCGGAGTTTCAGGATCGCCTGCAAGCGGCGCCACCCGCGGGTCACGCGGGCTTCTTCGGCTCCGACATAATCTGCGGAGAGCGTCCGCTTGTCAAACGGCCCCGTACATATCACCGGCTGCCAGCCCTCGGCGGCGATGTACTGCGCGAGCGCCGGATTGCACACCACATGCCGCTCCGGATGCAGGTGGAGCGACTCCAGCGCCACTTCGCCGAGGATGTAGCGCAGGTACAAATCGGAATCGACGACCGCTTCGACCATCTGCCCGCAGATGCCACAGGGGTAGCCTTCATCGCACTTCGCCATCGCAGCACCACATTCGAACTGTCGTGTAGCGGAAGTCGCCAGACTTCCGATGACCAATTGCCAACTCAGTGCTTCGGAACTCTGGCGAGTTCCGCTACGGTTCTTTGTCGCAACTGCTACAGTATCAGTTGGCGAATCGGCTCGGGCAGAAAATGGGCGTCCTCGATTCCTTCCGATTGACCGGCCGCACGGCCCTCGTCACCGGCGGCAGCCGAGGACTCGGCCGCGCGATGGCGGAGGCACTTGCGGAAGCGGGGGCCGCGCTGATCCTCGTCGGCCGCGAGTCCGAACCGCTTCTCGCGGTGCGAGACGAATGGCGAGCACTCGGTCGCACAGTCGAGATCGTCGTCGCCGATGTCGGTACGCTGGCGGGAGCGGCGAGTGCGTGCGACGAAGCGCTGGGCCTCGGCAAGCCGATCGACATCCTCGTGAACAACGTCGGCGGACGCCGGGCCGATGTCGCGACCGAAGATGTGAGCATCGAAGATTGGAAGGCCTACTTCGACCTCAACCTGACCTCGGCGCTGATCTGCTGCCAGAAGCTCGGCAAGCCGATGCTCGACCGCCGGCGGGGATCGATCATCAACGTGACGAGCGTGGCCGGGCCAATCGCGATCAAGGGCATCGGCGGCCGACATTACGAGGCATCGAAGGCGGCGCTCGCGGCCTTGTCGCGATCCCTCGCGGCCGATTGGGCCGTCTCTGGCGTGCGGGTCAACGCGATCGCGCCGGGGGTCTTCGCGACCGCGCCGAACCGGAAGTGGTTCGGCGAAAAGCCCGAGTTCGAAGCCTCGTTTCGGGATCACATCCCGATGGGCCGCTTCGGCGAACCGGATGAACTCGGCCCCGCGGCCGTGTTCCTCGCGAGCGATGCGAGCAGTTACATCACCGGGGCGACCCTGGTGATCGACGGCGGTTTTACCCTGTGGTGACGGAGCTTCTGCGATGCGACTTCCGATGGTGGCGATTGTGGGCCGGCCGAACGTCGGCAAGTCGGCGCTCTTCAACATGCTGGCCGGACGGCGCATCAGCATCGTCGAGCCGACGGCCGGGGTGACGCGCGACCGCATCGCCACGACCGTGAGCGTGCGCGACCGCTTTTTCGAACTGGTCGATACCGGCGGTATGGGCATCCAGGACATCGACGATCTCACCGACGAAGTCGAGCGGCAGATCCGCATCGCCATCGACGAGGCGACCGTCGTGCTCTTCGTCGTCGATATCCGCAACGGCGTCGTACCCCTCGACGAGATTGTGGCCCAGCGCCTGCGCAGCGTGGCGAAGCCGGTCATCTTCGTCGCCAATAAGGCCGACGACTTGAAGCACGACGCAGGGACCGTCGACTTCTTCCGCCTCGGTTACGGCGAGCCGATCTGCGCGAGCGCCAACGCCAAGCGCGGCATCGAAGAACTGCTCTTCGCGATCCACGAGAAGCTGCCCGAAGATTCGCCGAACGAGGAGCCGAAGACCGCCGAGCTGAAACTCGCCATCGTCGGCCGGCGGAACGTCGGCAAGAGCACGTTCATCAACATGCTCGCCGAAGAGGACCGCGTCATCGTTTCGGAAGTGGCCGGGACGACGCGCGACAGCATCGACGTGCGCTTCGAGCGCGACGGCAAAGTGCTGCTCGCCATCGACACGGCGGGCGTGCGGAAGAAGCGCAGCTTGGCATCGGACATCGAATACTATTCGATGCACCGGGCCGAGCGATCCATCCGCCGGGCGGACATCGTGATGCACTTCTTCGATCCGCGCTGGACGATCAGCCGCGTGGACAAGCAGCTCGCCGAGTACATCCTGCTGCACCACAAGCCGGCGATCTTCGTCGTCAACAAGTGGGATCTGGCGCGGGACAAAATCGCCACCGAGAAGTGGACGCAGTACCTGCGCAAGGTCTTCTCGATGCTCGATTACGTGCCGATCGCGTACATCACGGCGAAGAGCGGCAAGAATGTCGCCCGGCTGCTGAACCTCGCGAACGAGTTGTACAAACAGGCCGGACGGCGGGCCAAGACGGGCGAGTTGAATCGCGTGATCCAAGAGGCGATGATCGCGAGCAACCCGCCTGTGCGGGGAAACCGCTTGCCGAAGATCTATTACGTCACGCAGGTGAGCACGCACCCTCCGACGATCGTGATCGTGATGAACGAGCCGGAGCTGTTCGACGAACCGTACATCCGCTACCTCACGAAGACGATCCGCGAGAACTTCCAGTACACCGAAGTGCCGCTGAAGGTGATCTTCCGCACGAAGGGCGAAGCGGCATCCTACGCCGAGCGTCGCCGTATGAAGGCCGAGGAACTCGGAGAGGACTTCCCGGAAGCGGACGAAGTCGCCGAGGAACTGCGGCGGGCCGCCGAGGAGGAGTTGCCGGAAATCGACGGCGACGAGCCGATGCCCTTCAACGAGCCGGACGACGCCGAGGAGTTCAACCCGGACGAGGTTCTCGGGGGCGACGAATTGCCCGCGGCGCCGATGCTGCCGACGAAGAAGAAGTCGGACAAGCCGGGATACGTTTATCAGCCGGAAAAGGCGAAGCGGAAGAAGCCGCCCTCGGATACGTGGAACGTGTGAGCTCCATGATCCCGAGATTCTGCATCGCCTTTTGGAACCGCCACTTCGGGACTCCGCTCCGGGCGGTCGAAGCGGACTCGCTCGCGTTCCGCAATTCCGACGCGGGCCGGCGAGCCGACTGGAAAACCGTCGCGGTGTTCGTCACGGTCGCCGTCTGTTTGACGATCCAGAATTTCGCCAATCACCCCTCCCGCGTCGCGGATGCCGCAGGGTTCACCGCCGGCATCGTGGCGGATACCGAAAGCTCCGAAACCGTCCACCGCGAGCTTGCACTGTGGGGCGGAAGCCATGCGAGCTCGCTGGTCTGGTGGGCGCTCTGCGCGGTCGTCACCTACGCGGTCATTCCGATCCTCGTCGTCAAACTCGTCTTGCGGGAGCGCCTGCGGAATTACGGATTGAAAGTGCGGGGGATGCAGACGGCTTGGCCGGTCTATGCAATGTTCGTCGCCGTGATGATCCCGATCGTCGCGATCGGCTCGATGTCGGATCGCTTCCAGGCGGCGTACCCGTTCTACCGCGTCCGGAAGATCGAAGACCTCGACGCGGGCTTTGCG
>JAYVTJ010000310.1:0-3966 GCA_043774415.1 Fimbriiglobus sp.
TGGGGCCATTCGTGGAACTGCTGGCCCTGTGGGAAGCGCCGGAATGGGAAGGCCTGTGGGTCGCCGCCTGACGCAGTGCCAAAATCCGGAGGCACACCCCGCTTCGCATTTCGGCTTGAATCCGGTTCCCCATCCGCTGTAGCATCCCCTGTCCCCCGGCACGGAACCGCCGCGCCCAGCCCTCTGCACGGAAGCAGACCCTTGGCCGATAAGTTCACCCCCCTCATCCTCGATGCGCTCGCGCGGGCGGCGGCCTGCCCCGAAGGATGCGCGCTCCTGAGCACGAAGGCCGAGCCGGGCCTCTTCCCGGCGAGCGCCGCCGCGAAGCCGGCCGCCAAGAAGGCACTCGACGACGGCTTACTCACGGTCCTACGCCGCGCCCCGCAGGGCAAGGGCACGGCCGAATACTGCACGACCTCGCCAAAGGGCTTGGCCTACCTGCTCGCTGAGGCGTCGCCGAAGCAGGTGCTCGAAGATTTCGTGCGCGTCCTCGAAGAGCGCCGCGGCGAAGTGCAGGGGCTGCTGAAGTCGGTCGATCGCATGGCCGCGAGTCTGGCCGGCATGAACGAGAGGATCCAATCCGTGCTCCCGCAAGTCGTCGCCAGCCGTCAGCCCGTGCCCGTCGAAACGAACGCGTGGGATCGCGGCGGGACTGTCGCCCTCCAACCGGCATCGCCGTGGGATGTGGGCGAACTCGCCGAACGCGTGCTGATGCGCCTTTCGGATTGGGCGTCGAGCCGCGGCGTCACCCGCGATTGCCCGCTGCCCGATTTGTTCCGCAGCCTCGACACGCTCGAACCGAGTCCGAGCATCGGTCTCTTCCACGATTGCCTGCGCCACTTGCACGAGGAGCGGCGAATCTACTTGCATCCGTACACCGGACCGCTCTATACGCTGCCCGAACCGGCCTTCGCGCTGATGATCGGCCACGAGGTGAGTTACTACGCGAGCACGCGGTGACCCCATTGCGGATTTGGGATTGCGGATTTCGGATTGGAATCCGCCGCTTGCAAACCCCGATCCGCTACCCGGCTTGTAAATCCGAAATCCGCAGTCCCAAATCCGCAATCCGACGAGGCCCCCCGATGACGACGGCAACTGCGACCCGCCCGCCCGCCGAGATGTCCCGCGAGTTCCTGAAGCGCGCGGGGAATCCGTTCCGCAACTACTTCGCACGCAACCCGGACGACGAAGTCTGCGCGCGCTACCACGTCGCCGACCTATTCGCCGCCGAGCGCGACCTGCTGCACGCGATCATCGACCTCTACCGCTACGACCCGATGACGCACAGCGAAGTCGTGCCGATCCTCGGGAACAAGGGCGCCGGCAAGACCCACCTGCTGCACAGCATCAAGCACGGCAGCGGCGGCGCCTGGCAACTCCTCGTCACTCCCGGCATCTATCAGAAGGATTCCGACTTCCTCGAATACCTGCTCTTCCAGATCATCGACACGCTCCTCGGCGGCGGCAAGCAAAAGGGCCAGCGGCCGATGGAGTACGTCGGCGATCAGCTCGTCCGCCGGCAGCTCGGACTGGCCCTGCGCGATTTGACGGCGGATCAGAAGCTCGACCTCTTCCCGCCGCCCGGCCTCGGTCGCTGGGGTCGTCGTCTGGGCCTTGGCGGAAGCCAGGCGAGCGAGCGCGCCGAGTGGCTCGTCGAGAATCTGTCGGGCTACGCCAACTTCGCCCGCGTGCCGATGCCGCTGCTGCAAGCGCTGAGCGAAGCGGGGCTGACCCCGGCGAAGGCTTTCGACCTGTGCGTGCTCCACATCCAGAAGACCGAGGCGCACAACACCGCCGGACTGATGCGCCGGAGCATCCTCCAGGGCTTCGCCAAGGCGACGCTCCTCGGCGACGAAGCGGAACTCGCGAGCTTCCTCACCTACGGGTTCGCCGAACTCGACTTCAAAGTGAAGCCGAGCCGCCAAGACTTGGTGCTCGCGCAGTTGAAGGTGCTCACGGACGTCTTCCGCAGTCTGAAGATCCCCGTTGTCGTGGCGTTTGATCAGCTCGAGGATCTGCTGCTGGCCCGTCGCAGCGACGACGCCCACAAGATCGCCGAAGCCTTCTTCGCCGGCATCGTCCAGGTCATGCACCAGATCGAAGGGCTGTGCATCCTCATCTTCGCCGAGCGCGGGCTGTGGAACCGTTTCGTGCCGAGCCTCGACGGGTACATTCAGGATCGCCTCAACAACCCGGTTCACGTCCCCAAGTTCGGCACCGTGAAAGCGCTCCGCTTGGAAGCGCCGCCGGTCGAACTCGTGAAGCAGGTCGTCGAAGCCCGCCTGCGCCCGGTGCTAGACGAAGTCCCCGGCGGCGGTCTGCCGGAACTCCACCCGTTCACCGAGGAGCAGATCGGCCGGATCGCCCGCACCGAGCCGACCCTGCGCGACATGCTCCAGCAGTTCCGCCACCTGTTCGACCACATCATCTACGGGCCGGAGGAGAACCGCACGGCAACCGCCGAAGCGAGCGTGCAGCCCGAGAAGCCGCAGGAGATTGTGACGGAGAAGCCGAGCGAGAAGTCGAAGAATCGCATCGCCGAGTTCGGTGACTTTCCGGCATCGGTCGCGGCACCGCCCGTCGAGTTCGGCCCGCTGCCCGGCAACGACCTGACGGTGATGACGCCGACCGACAAGCAGAACCGCATCGACGCGCTCCTCGGCAAAGAGCCCGAGATTCACCCGTCGAACATCACGGTGAAGAACGTCGATGTGATCGAAACGACCTCGCACGACGGCTTCGACGAACTGCTGCAAGAGCTGAGCCGGCCGCCCGAGGAGTTCCAGCAACTGACGGTCGCCGAGGACTTCATCGGTATCGCCCCGACCCCGGCGACGCCGTTCGAGCCGAATCGCCCGTCGATGCTCACGGCCAGCGGCATGGCCGAGCTGTGGGATCAGGAGTACCGCGCGGCCAAGCGCAAGCTGGAACCGGAAGGGGCGCTCACGGGGGCGACACGCGAACTCCAGGCGGCGCTCGGCGAGTTCCTGAGCACCTGCCACGAACACGGCGTGAAGGTCGGCCCGTGGCGCCTCCAGCACGTCGTCCGCGAATGGCCCTTCGGCGAACACCCGACTTACGGGGCGATCTCGCTGGCGCACTGGGCCTGCAAAGACGGCCAGCCCTGGAAGGTCGGCGTCGGGCTTTTCCTGGCGCGCGGCGCCGGCAAGCCGAAGGACCTGGAGATCAAGCTCGGCGTGATGGACGTGCAACCGCAGGTGATCGACCACCTCATTCTGCTGCGGCCCGAGGACGACTTGGCGATGACGGGCAAGAGCAAGCAGCTCTGGAACGACGCCGAGCGCAGCGGCAAGCACTCGCGGCTCGAAGCGGTTTCCCTCGACGGCTACGCGCAGCTCTACAGCTTCCCGCGCTGGCTGAGCGCGATCCGGGAGTCGCTGCCGGCCGGAGCGCCGGTGCCGAATCTCGCGGACATCATCCAGGAGAAGGCCGACCGGCTCTTGGAGCAGGTGTGCATGCCGGTGCAGGGGTGAGACCCGACTATGATGATACTCCGCCTCTTTGAAACGCCCCCGCCCACGGTCCCCTCGGCGACCACCTGGTACCTGGCCGACTTGGGCGAAGCGAAGGGCCGGCAGGAACTGTTCACCAAGCAGGCCCCGCAGAGGCTGAAGGTCCTGCGGGAACACGCCCTGATCGAAAGCGCCATCTCGTCGAATCGCATCGAAGGCGTCGAAGTCGAGCGGGCCCGCGTCGGCACGGTCGTCTTCGGCAAGGCGCTGCTGCGCGACCGCGACGAAGAAGAGGTCCGCGGGTATCGGCAGGCGCTCGAGCTGATCCACGCCGAAGGGGCGAGACTGCCCGTCTCCGCCGAGACGATCCGCCGGCTGCACTTCCTGTCGCGCGGCGGCCTCGGCGATGCGGGCGAGTACAGAATTTCCGAGAACGACATCATCGAAGTGCAGCCGAACGGCCGGCGGTCGGTCCGCTTCCGCACCGTCC
>JAYVTJ010000311.1:0-3625 GCA_043774415.1 Fimbriiglobus sp.
CGGATCGGCTCGACGGTGCGGATGCCGAGGCGGTGGCCGAAGACGGCGATGCCGGTGCCGAGCAGCGCGAGCGCGGCCGAGCGCTGGCCGCGGTAGAAGAGCGAGGTGAGCAGCAGCAAACCGCCCCAGCCGACGTTCGCGGTATCGCACCACGACGTCCACGATTCGGGCAGGATGTCCACGCGGAGGGCCGTCGTTTCGGCGAGCGCTTCGCTGCGGTCCGTGAAGCGGATCAGATCATTTTGGAGCACCCACCCGAAGCAAGCCGCCAGAAGGAGAGCCGAGAGGACGATCCGCACCCACGGGCCGACGAGCCATTCGACGGCGCTGCCGAAACGGTCGTGGATCGCCGGAGCGGTTTCCGACGGCGTTCCCGCTTCGGCGGACAGGCAGGCCCGTTCGCGGGCGATGCGCTTCGGCACGCCTGCGGCGACGAGGCGGTCGCACTCCATCCGCTCGAGCAGTTCGCGATCGCGGACCCGCTTGCGGACCGCTTCGGCATGGTTGAGCAAATGCACGAGCGGCTCGCGCCAGGCCGCGAATTTCTCGCGCGGACCGGCCGATCCGCCTCGGAGCAATTGCGTCCGCGTCGCCAGCTTCGCCTCGAAGCCGAACGCCGCCTCGAAGTATTCTTCCCAGTGCCGACCCGAATACTTGGCGAGGAAGCCGCGGATCTCCTCCGCGGCGACGCCGCTGTGCTGCAGTCGGCGGATCAAGCTATCGGTCGCTTTCAGGATCGGGAAGCGCTCCGCTTCGAGCTTGCGGTCCAGGCCGTACCAGAGCGCGAGGGCCGCGGCGATGCCGAGGAGTCCGAAGCCGACCCAGACGCCGAGCAACTGGGACATCCAGAGGAACGCGACGAACAGCCCGATGGCACCGGCGACGACGAGCCAATCGCCGCCCGACAGCTCTTTCGCAAATCGGCTCGTGCGGCGGGCGAGGTCGGTCTTTTGCGACCAGCCGCTGAACACGAAGTAGGCGAGGGCCGCTTGAACCACGAGGCCGGCACAGCCGAAGGCCCAAGTCGTGTGGCCGAAAAAAGCGAGCAGCACGGCGGCGAGCGCACCGCCCGACACGAACCCGCCGGCGATGCGCTGCCGGACGAGCGCCGTCGGCGCCGTGCGGAACTGCAGCGCGAGCTTCTCGACTTCGGCGATCTGCTCTTCGCGCGGGACGAACTGCCCGGCCGCGATCACCCCGAGCCAGAGTTCGAGCGTGCGGATCACGTCGTCCATGCTGCCGAAGCGGTCGCCGGGATGCTTCGCCATCATCCGCTGGATGACGGCCGAGATCTCCTTCGGCAACCGCGGCACCAATTCTTCCGGCGGCACGAGCGGTTCGTACGCGTGCTTCTTCATCAGCCCGACGGCGCTCCGGGCGGCGAAGGGCTGCTGCCCCGTCACGAGCGAATAGAGCGTGCAGCCGAGGGAGTAGATGTCGGCGCGGTGATCGACGGCGGAGGCATCGCGGCACTGCTCGGGGGCCATGTACGCCGGGGTGCCGAGGGCCATGCGGACGCCGGTCATATCCTGCGGCAGCGTGTGCAAGCCGCTGTCGCTCGCCAGAGTCCCCTCGAAAAGACGGTCCTGGGCCTTCGACAAATCGGGCGTCTTCACGAGGCCCAAGTCGGCGACCTTCACGGTGCCGTGCGTATCCAGCAGCAGATTGTCGGGCTTGATATCGCGGTGGATGATGCCGCGGTCGTGGGCGTGCTTCAAGCCGCGTGCGGCCTGCAAAATGTAGCCGACGGCGACATCGGGTTCGAGCCGGCCGCGCTCCTTCACGACGTCCAACAGCGACTGTCCCGGCACGTACTCCATGCTGAAGTAGCGGGTTTCGCCGAGTTCGCCGATGTCGTAGATCTGCACGACGTTCGGATGGCTGAGCTGCGCCGCGGCGTACGCCTCGCGCATGAACCGCGCCACGAAGACGGGGTCGCCGATCCACGCCCGGCTCATCACCTTCAGCGCCACCGGGCGATCGAGCGAGAGCTGCCGGGCGAGGTAGACGGAACCCATGCCGCCGTGGCCGATGACCCCTTCGATGCGGAAGCCGGGGATCGGTTTGGGGAAGTCGATGGGCTCGAGCCGGAAGTCGCCGCCGATGCCCGACAGCGCGGAGCGCGGCGGAGGGGTGACGGTCGGATACGATAGCGTCTCGGCATCGCTTTTCAGTTGGCGGAGCGCGAGGAGTTCCGGCGGCAGCGCGAGTTCGCGGTAGAGCGGGCGCGCATCGGGCTTCGATTGGATGCCCGAACGGGCGGGCGTGCGGGAGGCGCTTTCGGCGATGGCGAACTCGGCGATTTCGACGGGGAACGTGTGCAGGCAGCGCGGACACCGGACTCGATCCGCACCCGACAGCGAGACCGCCACGGACTGCTGGCACTGCGGGCAAACATGGGCCACGGCGGAACCCCGACCGGTTGGGCAACGCGGCAAACCTAGTTCACGTTCTCGGGATGGGGGTGGATTTCATCGCGACGGATGACGGTGCGCGTCCGCGTGGTTCCGATGCGTCCATCGGTTCCAGTGCGTCCGCGTGGTTCCGATGCGTCCATCGGTTCCGATGCGTCCGCGTGGTTCCAAGGGGGGGTGGCACTCTCGGCGGAATCACGATTCGGGTCGTGCCTGAATTCCCACGGCCTGCCTCACGAGTCGGAGCGTGACTTGGGCAACTTCACGGGCGCGTTTGGCCCCGGCCGTCAGCACTTCTTCCACGGCTCCCGGATCGCGCGCGAGTTGTTTGCGACGCTCCCGCGCGATCGAGAAGTGGGCGTCAATCTGTGCGAGCAGCAGCTTTTTGGCATCGCCATAGCCGAAGGGTCGGCCCTTGCGGGCGTCGGAATCAAGCAGCGGTTCGCGGTAAAGATTCGCCAGCTTCTCCAGTTCCTCCGCCGATGCGAACAGCTTGTACAACGCGAAAACATTGCAGGTGTCCGGGTTCTTCGGCGCTTCGACGGGCGTCGAATCGGTGACGACCGCCATCACGGTCTTCTCGAGCGCTTTGCCCTCGGCGAAGATCTCGATGGTGTTGCCGTACGATTTGCTCATCTTCTGCCCGTCGATGCCCGGCACCGCGGGGGTTTCGGCGAGGCGCTCGGCCGGCATCGGGAAGATTTCGCCGTAGGCCGCATTGAAGTAGCCGGCGATGTCGCGCGTCATCTCGAGGTGCTGGACCTGATCCTTCCCGACGGGCACGAGGTGCGACCGGACGATGAGGATGTCGGCGGCCATGAGCAGCGGATAGGTGAACAGGCCGACGCTCGCGGAGATGCCCTTCGCGGTTTTATCTTTGAACGAGTGCGCCCGTTCGAGCAGGCCCATGCCGGTGACGGTGGCGAGGAACCACGCGAGTTCGGTCACCTCGGGCACGTCGGACTGCCGGTAGAAGGTGGACTTTGCGGGATCGAGACCGAGAGCCAGATAATCGAGGGCGACATCTCGGACATTCTCCGCCAGGATTTGCGACGCCGAGCGCGGGATGCGCTTCTCGCGCTTGGCCTCTTCGAGCTCTTTCGCCGTGGCATCGGGCAGGGTCGTGAGGGCGTGATAATCGGCGATGAAGTAGAAGGCTTCGCCCTGATCTTGGAGGGCGATGTGCTGCCGGATCGCGCCGAAGTAGTTCC
>JAYVTJ010000312.1:0-4668 GCA_043774415.1 Fimbriiglobus sp.
CGACGACCTCGTCCGGGTTCACGCCCTTGTGACCCTCTTTCCCGAAGATGTCCTTGACCAACTGCATCACGCGCGGCATCCGCGTCATGCCGCCGACCATGACGATTTCGTTGATCTGGTTCGGTTTCAAGCCCGCGTCGTCGAGAGCTTTCAGCACCGGGTGCTTGCAGCGCTCGATGAGGTGCTCGACGAGCCGTTCCAATTGGTTCCGCGTGATCGTCTGCATCAGGTGCTTCGGTCCGGTGGCATCCGCCGTGATGAACGGCAGGTTGACATCGGTCGTCGTCGCTTGGCTGAGGTCTTTCTTCGCCCGTTCTGCGGCTTCTTTGAGCCGCTGCATGGCCATCGGATCCTTGCGGAGGTCGATGGTGTTTTCCTTTTTGAACTCGTCGGCCAAGAAGTCGATGATAACTTGGTCGAAGTCGTCGCCGCCGAGGTGCGTGTCGCCGTTGGTGGAGTTCACTTGGAAGTTGGCGACGCCGTCGATGTCGTAGAGTTCGAGGATGCTGATGTCGAACGTGCCGCCGCCGAGGTCGAACACGGCGATCTTCTGATCTTTGCCGGTCTTGTCGAGGCCGTAGGCGAGCGCCGCCGCGGTCGGCTCGTTGATGATCCGCATCCGCTGCTTCGTCTTCGCCTTGGTCTTCGGGTCTTCGATTTCCCATTCGGTTTCGAAGCCGGCGATCTGCGCGGCATCGATGGTGGCTTGGCGCTGGGCGTCGTTGAAGTAGGCCGGGACGGTGATGATCGCCTTGCGGACGGTGTGGCCGAGGTAGGCTTCCGCCGACTCCTTGAGCTTCCGCAGGATCATCGCCGAGATTTCGGGAGGCGTGTAGTTCTTGCCGTCGATGTCGACCTTCACGAGGTCGGTGCGGCCACCCGCGATCTTGTACGGTACGAGCTTCTCTTCCGATTCGACCTCTTCGTGTCGTCGGCCCATGAACCGCTTGATGCTGTAGATGGTCTTCGTCGGGTTCGTCACGGCCTGACGCTTCGCCGGATCGCCGACGAGACGGGCGCCGTCTTTGGCGAACGCCACGACCGACGGGGTGATGCGGTTGCCTTCGGCGTTGGCGATGACTTTGACTTCGCCGCCCTCCATAACCGCGACGACCGAGTTCGTGGTGCCGAGGTCGATGCCGATGATTTTCTCTTCTGCCATGGTGTCAGGCTCCTATTTTTTGGGCTTCGGTATTGTGAGTCGGGTGCGGTTTGAACGGCGCAAGTGAAGCATGTCGCGGGCCAATCGTCAATTCAGTCGCGTTTTGCGATAAGATCAATCTCGCAAGTCTCGCAATAGCATAGAGATATGCGAAACCGAATTGCCATCATCTCGGCACAATTTCCTTCGTCATCTGCCAAACCGGCACGCCATTTTTTGCTTCTCCGAGGGGTAGCCCGAGTGATGCATCCGAACCTGCGTCAACTTTTCCGCATTTCTCGCATCTTGGGCCGAGCCAATCGTTGACGCCCCTTTCGCCGGGCCGTAGGTTGGTGTTGGGCCGAAGTTTACGCACCGTTCCCCCGCATCGACAGGCGCCCCATGAGCACCGCCGGCAACTTGAAGCAACTCCGCGGGCAGATCGACAAGCTCGATGTCGAGATCCTTCTGTGCCTCTCGAAGCGTGCCGGCGTCGCGGCCCAGATCGGCAAGCTCAAGTCCGAGATCGGCGGCGAAGTCTTCTCGGCGGCGCGCGAAGAAGAAGTGCTGGCGAACATTCTCAGAGCGAACAAGGGTCCGCTGCCGGAGGTCACGCTCAAGGCGATCTTCCGCGAACTCATCAGTGGCTCGCGGGCCCTCCAGTCGATCCAGCGCGTCGCGTTCCTCGGGCCGGATTACAGCTACAGCCACCTCGCGGCCATCGAGCGATTCGGCCAGTCGAGCGAGTATTCCCACGTCGGCTCGATCCAAGCCGTGTTCGACGAGGTCGCCCGGAAACACTCGAACCTCGGCGTCGTCCCGCTCGAAAACAGCACCGACGGCCGCATCGCGGATACGCTCGATTGCTTCATCCGCAACCCGACCGTGAAGATCTGCGCCGAGATCCGCATGCACGTCCACCATCATCTGCTCGCGAACTGCCAGCCGGCCGAAATCCGCCGCGTGTACAGCAAGGCGCAAGCCCTCTCGCAGTGTCGGCAGTGGCTCGGCAAGAACCTCCCGAACGCGAGCATGCACCCCGTTAATAGCACCGCCGACGCCGCGCGGCTCGTGCAGTCGGAGCCGTTCGCGGCCGCCGTGGCCAGCCGCCAAGCGGGCGTCCGCTACGGCTTGAAGACGGTTTTCGCGGCCATCGAAGATCATCCCGAGAACGAAACGCGCTTCGCCGTGATCGCCCTCGCCGATAGCCCGCGGACCGGCACCGACAAAACTGCCCTCGTGTTCCAAGTGTCGCACACCCCCGGCTCGCTCGCCGATGTGCTGAACGTGTTCAAGTCGAACAAGGTGAATCTGACTTGGATTGAGTCGTTCCCCTACCGCGAAGCCAAAGGCGAGTATGTCTTCTTCGTCGATTTCGAAGGGCACAGCGAAGACCCGAAGGTGAAGAAGACCGTCAAAGGCCTCGAAGCGATCTGCGACACGGTCACCCCGCTCGGGTCGTATCCTGTCTCGGCGACATCCGAGGAATAGAACAGATCTGCTAGCCGGACGCGCGAGCGACGGTCCACGAATTGAATACAGTACGGCGAATTGGAACACACCCTCCACCGTTCGTTGACCGTCGCTTGCGCGTCCGGCTAACGGACACCCTCCCCGCGAAACTCACTCCCATGATCCTCGTCATCCGGCCGGACGCCACCCTCGAACAGATCGATCACGCCGTCGCCCGCATCAAGGAACTCGGGTTCACCCCGCACCTGAGCCGGGGCGAGCGCCGCACCATCATCGGCGTCATCGGCGACGAGACGAAGCCGAACTCCGAGATGCTCCTCCAGATCCCGATGGTCGAGCAGGCCATCCCGATTATGAAGCCCTTCAAGCTCGCCTCGCGCGAGTTCCACAAGGAAGACAGCGCCGTCTACGTCGGCAAAGTGAAGATCGGCGGCGGCAGCATGGCCATGATCGCCGGGCCGTGCGCCGTCGAGAATTACGAGACGATGGACACCGTCGCCAAGTACGTGAAAGCCGGCGGCGCCAACATCCTCCGCGGCGGCGCGTTCAAACCGCGCACCAGCCCCTACGCCTTCCAGGGCATGGGCGAAGATGGGCTGAAGATTCTGAAGGACGTGGGCCAGAAGTACGACCTCCCCGTGGTCACGGAAGTGATGGACCCGCGCCAGGTCGATCTCATCGGCCGCTACACCGACATGTACCAAGTCGGCGCCCGCAACATGCAGAACTTCGACCTCCTCAAAGAACTCGGCAAGACGAAAATTCCGGTGCTCCTCAAGCGCGGCATGAGCGCCACCGTGAAGGATCTGCTCATGTCGGCCGAGTACATCTTGGCCGAGGGGAACACCGGCGTCGTGCTCTGCGAGCGCGGCGTCCGCAGCTTCGAAGACAGCACCCGCAACATGCTCGACCTGAGCGCCGTGCCGAACGTGAAAGGGCAGAGCCACCTGCCGATCATCGTCGATCCGAGCCACGCGACCGGCCGGCCCGACCTGATCCCGAGCATGTGCCGGGCGAGCGTCGCCGCCGGTGCCGACGGCGTGCATGTGGAAGTCCACAACTGCCCGGAGAAGGCGATGTCCGACGGGCCGCAGGCGCTGCTCCCGCATCAGTTCTTGGATTTGATGGGCGATTTGCACAAGCTCGCGGATGCGATGGGCAAGACCTTCTGGAAGGAAAGCGCGGCGTAAGGCTAACTTTCGCAGTGAGGGAACCACGATGCCGCTCCGCGACCATTTTCGCTCGCCGGTCAACGACACACACTCGTGGGATGAAGTCCACGGTCAGTGGCCGGGCGAAATCGTCCGGACTCTGCGGGCCATTCTGCCCGCCGGGTTTCGGGCGGGGCCGAACATCCACCTCGGATCGCCATTCGAAGTCGATGTCAGCACCTACGACCTCGATTCCCGCGATCTGAACGCCGAGATCGGCGGCGGTGGCACGGCGGTGTTAACCGCGCTCGCTCCGACCTTTGCCGTGGAGGCCGACCTCTCCGAGCAAGACATTTACGAAGTTCAGGTTTACGATACCGAGCGGGGCCGCCGACTCGTCGCCGCCATAGAGATCGTCAGCCCATCGAATAAGGATCGCCCCGAGACCCGCGAAGCCTTCATCGGGAAAGTCGCCAGCCTCCTCCACAACGACATCTGCGTGTCGATCGTCGATTTGGTCACAGTCCGGCAGGCCAATCTGTACGGCGAAGTGCTGCGATTGCTCGACCGGAGTGATCCCGTCCTCGCTCCGACGCCTCCCCATTTGTACGCCGTCACGCTCCGTTCTCGGAAGTCGCCGAAGCGCCGGCCGATGCTCGACGCGTGGTTCTACCCTATGGTCGTCGGTGAATCGCTGCCGACGCTTCCGATCTGGTTGACCCCGGAATTGCGAGTGATGCTGCCGCTGGAATCGAGCTACGAGGAGACCTGCGCGGTGCTGGGTATCGGGTAACGATTCTATTCTGGTAACCGTTCACGCCGTTGTGGGTAGCAGACTCAATTTTCCATCTTCATCGCGGCTCGGATCGACCGCCCGGGTCAGGAACTCCAGCACGTCGCGGC
>JAYVTJ010000313.1:0-9010 GCA_043774415.1 Fimbriiglobus sp.
ACCGCACCGGCAACCCCGTCACGCCCAGCCCGCGCGAGGTGTAGACCTTCGTACTCGGCGCGTCGGCGAGGCCGTGGGCGTACTTGTCGCCGTACTGCGAGGGGATGAACGGGTTCGTCATGCCGGGGGCGATCACCTGGCCGCCGTGGGTGTGGCCCGACAGCATCAGCCCGACGCGGCGGTCGACCATCCGCTCCGCGACATCCGGATTGTGGCTCACGAGCAGGCACGCGTCGGTCGGCTCCACATCGCCGATGGCCATGTCCACATCCGGATGGCCGCGCCACAAATCATCGACCCCGGCGAGCCGCAGCCGGTCGGCGCCGCGCGTCAGCCAGGTGCCGGAGTTCGTGAGTTCGCCGATGCCCGCGCGGGCCATCGCTGCGCGGGTCGCATCGGCGCCGTGTTCGTGATCGTGATTGCCGAGGACGCCGAAGGTGCCGAGGGGGGCCTTCAGCGACGCGAGCACCTCGAAGCAGGGGCGGATGTACTTCGCGTCGCGCAGGACGTAGTCGCCGCCGAGGAGGATGAGGTCGGGCTGGAGCGCCAGCGCCGTGCGGACGAAGCCGCGGACCTCGCCGAGGCTCACGTACGGCCCGTGGTGGATGTCTGTGAGGAAGGCGACGCGCAGACCATGGAACGCCTTCGGTAACTTCGGCAGGTTCACGCCGACGCGTTCGATGTGGACATCGCCGGTCTCGGCGAAACCGTAGGCGAGGCCGACGACCGGCACGGAAGCGGCGATCAGCCGGAGGAAGTTTCGGCGGTTCATTTCCCGACTCCGCAGGAATTCTCGGCCCGGACACGAGAATGCTACCCGCTGCGGTAGAGAGTTGGGAGGGGAACCGGGGGCTTCGGTGGAGCGGGGTGCCGGGAATTGGACAGGGTGTAAGGAAGCGGTAACGCGGGGAGACGAAAATTGAGGGGAGAGCGGAGCGCGCGGAGAGTGCTCGGGCACAATCACCGCGCAAGGAAATGCGGAGTGGAAGCTCGGCCCGTCGGCCCCGCTTCCACTCCGCACTGCGGACTCCGCATCACTGGATCAGCGTCACCTGGATCCCGGACTGCATGATGCGTTCGAGGCAGAGCCTCATCTTCTCGATGCGGCCGCCGGGGTTCGCAGGGCTTTCGGGCTGGCTCGGATCTTGGCGCTGGTACGGGCCGGTGATGACCTGCTCGAAGGGGATGGCCATGCCGGGCGGATCGCCGGGGCCGGAGGTGTTGCCGACCTGCTGCACCCGCAGCAGGAAGCGCAGCGCGCCCTGGGCCGTGGCGTTCATACTGCTGAAGTTCGTGCCGTCGTAGCCGTTGAAGAGGTAGCCGAAGCCGATGCCGTAGACGCGGGCCGGCGTGTTCGGCGTGGAGTACCCGGCATACGGGGTGTTACTCGTTTGGGCGACGATGCGATTCACGATCGCGACGCCGGCCTGGCCGTTGGTGTTCAGCGAGGCGTCGCCGCTCCAGACTTCGGCGGTGCCGCTGTTCTGGTAGCGGGTGTCTACGCCCGAACCGGTGAGGGTCCAGTTCCCGGTGGTATTCGGGATGCCGTCCGTCTCGAAGATCACGATCTTGGCGGCCCCCTTGCGAGCGCGGGCGCCGTAGTCGGTGGACGACAGACTCAGGGAAGTCGAGAGCAGGTTGAAGCCGACGGACAGGCCGCTGTTGGGATCGGTCGAGCCGCTGGCGTTGGGGATCTGGGACGTGACGCTGTTCATCGTGGCGTCGTAGGGGCGGTGCTCGAGTGTCGAGTTCGAGTCGGCCTTGAGGGCGGCGACGGTGTCCTTGCGGAAGAAGAGCGAGTTCTTCAGCGAGAACCAGTCCTGGCCCATCGGCACGAGCGGCACGTTGAAGTTGCTCCGGTTGGCGAAGAAGGCCAGCCCGCAGAAGTCGTTCGGGTGGTTCTTGCGGACGTCGTCGAGCACCGAGTTGATCGAGGCCTTGAGCTGCCAGCACTGCGACTGGTGGGTCGTGCCGGACCACCACGGCCGGCTTTCGCCCTGCCAGTTCATGTACATGAACATGCTGAGGGGGCCGAACCAGAAGTGGGCGCGCGGGCGGTTGACGTTGTCCGTGTGGACCATGTACGGCTTGCGGTTGGCGGGCTTGGCGGTCGGGATGAACCCGGCGCCCGGAGTTGCGGCCGGCGTGCCGAAGGTGTTGCGGGCTTCGACGCCGGCGAGCATGGCGGGCGAGTTGTACGTCCACGTTTGGAGCGGGGCGTCGGTCGCGTCGAACTGGTCGACGCCCATCACGGTGTGGATGTAGGCGCGGAGGAAGCGCTTGTCGTTCGTGTCGCCGGAGGCCGATTCGGTCACGTCGTCCGGGAAGCTGCTGTAGTAGAGGATCCGGCCGCTGCGGCAGTTCGTCGGCAGGGTCGTCGGGCCGGCTTTGATCCAGGCGATGATCGCTTTGTAGTTCAGCTTGAAGTAGCCCGGCGTGAGCGAGACGCCGAGGCTCGGGTTCGTCGTCACGACGTTGAGCGTGTGCCCGGCTGTCGTCTTGAACAGGATGGCGTTGATGTCGTCCACTTGCGGGTCGAGGGTCGCCCCGTCGCCGCGGAGGAAGAAGCGGCGGCGCCAGTCGCAGATCCAGTTGCCGGCCACGTCCTTGGCGGGGTTGGTGTCGCTGATCAGGTGGGGCATCACCGCGGAGCCGGTCACGCCGTAGCCGGGGGCGTCGGCGCCCCAGCGCGGGTCGGGCGGCCAGACGAAGAAGGTCTTGCCCCAGTAGCCCGGCCCCATCGAGTAGCTCTTGTACTGCTGCGCGGCCGGGAGCAGGTTCACCGTTTTCGTCGCGGCGGCTTGCCCGCGCAGGTTCACCATGTCGATGTCGTACCCGTAGCGCTCCCAGATGGAATCGAGGTAGTTGGCGTCGAGCGCGCCGCCGTCGACCTGGTTCACCGGCACCAGCAGGGTTCCGCTCCCGCCGCCGGGGAGGGTGTACTTGGTCAGGTCGCGGCCGGCCGCGCCCGTGGTGGTCGAGTTCAGGAACTGCTTGAGGGTCTGCACGCCGGTGTCGGTGTAGGTGTTGCCCGCGAGCGTGGACCAGACCGCGGCCTGGTTGCCGCGCGAGCCGTCGGTGCGCGGCCACTTGTCGCCGAGATAGGCGACGGGCGAATCGGCCTGCACGTCGTAGTTGTTCGGGGCCGGGCAGGCTTTCGTGTTGTCGCCGGCGGCGATCGGCGGGTAGCCGGTGTAGTCGTAGGTGGCCGGCGTGAGCAGGGTCGTGTTCGCGAGGCCCGTCTTCACGGGGGTCCACATCTTGAATGCGTTCGTCGAAGTGCTGGTCGCGCTGACGCTCGAAGGGTTGCCGGCGTAGGTCACGAAGTCTTCGACCATGGCCGGGCCGCCGCCGGTCTCCATCGTGTAGTTGTTCGGCGAGTAGTTGCCGCTGAAGCCCTTCATCTGCAGGGGATTGGGCCGCGTGTTCGGCGCGGCGTTCGCCTGCCCCGAGGGGGCGGTGTTCTGGTAGTAGGTGTAGCGGGCGTAGTGGCCGAACTTCGGATAGTCCGGATCGGGGTTCATGAAGCCTTCGATGGTCGCTGAGCCGTTGGGCCAGTTCAGCGACGAGTCGTAGCCCATCGAGCCGGTGAAGTCGAGGACGAAGGCGATGTCGCGCGGGCGGTGCACGGCGATGGCCTTGGCCCCCGTCGGCATCGAGGTGATGCCGAAGACTTTGGCGAAGAAGGTCGGCTGGTTGGCGGTGATGTTCACGCTGACGGCCGACCACGATTTGCCCGTCGGCTTCGTGCCGGGGAATGTGGCGACGAACTTCTGCGCGGCCGCGTCGTAGTCGTAGAGGCCGACGGCGATGTCCCCCGCGCCGGCGATGTTCGACGAGGTGAAGTTCGTGTTCATGTAGACGTTGTTCGTCACGGCCGTCCCCGCCGTGCTGATGGCGAGGGTGCTGTCGTTGTCGGTCGCCGTGTCCTTGTTGTTCAGCACTCGGGCGCCGGCGAGGGCGCCGGAGTCGGCGGAGTTCTGGCACTCGGTGCGCACGACCGTGAGCACGCCGAGGTCGATGGCGAGCGCGACGAAGCCGAACATCGCCGTCGTGCAGAGGGCGAGCATCGGGACGATCGTCCCCGCGCGGGCGGGCGGACGGAGGGCGAGCATGGGGAATCTCCCGGCAACAGGGACATGGAACTGGCTAGTGCGTTTCGACTGCTTCGTAGTGGAAGTCGCCGGACTTCCGGCCTTCGCCGAGTCGGAAGTCCGGCGACTTCCGCTCCGGAACTCGGCGATCAGCCTTCGCTGCCGGCGGCGGCGGTGATGTTGATCGGGACGTAGTTGCTACCGCCGGTGTAAAAGAAGACGAAGCCCGGCAGCACCGGCCGGTACTTGCCGATGATCTGCACGCCGATGCGCTCCGTGAACGACGCCTGATTCCACGAGGTGTACGAGGCCTTCGGGGTGATCACCGGCGGGTTCTGGTAGAGCGAGGGCGTGTCGCACGGGAACGTCAGCACGTCGAAGTCGTGGATCATCCCGTCGGCGCCGCCCATCTGGCTGATGACGTGGTTCTTCACGCTGAGAGTCGTGCCGGCATCGACCGTGGGGAAGGTGCTCGGCTTGTCCACGTTCACGGTGGCGTGCCGCGCGCCGCTCCGGGCGGCGTTGGTGCCGACGTGCAGCAGCAGCATGAGCCGCGAGTACTCGAAGACGGCGAAGAGGAACATCAGGAAGATGCTCAGCAGCAGCGTCGATTCGACGAGGGTCACACCCCCGCGGCGGCGGCGTCCAACCGGATACAGTCTCATGGCGGCACTCCGGCTGAGGATCAGGGATTGTTGACGGGCATGGTCGCGTTGATGCTGAAGGTGTCGTCCACGAGCATCCGCCACTGGGCGGTGAACTCCACCGTGGTCGGCCGCACGACGCCGAGCGTCGTCCAGAGGCACTTGTTTTTGAGCGGGTCGCCGTTCGACCCGGTGTCCTGGATGCGGACGAGGACGCTGAAGAGCTGCCCCTTCACGCCCTCGAACGGCTCGGTGGCGCCGGGCTTGGCCCCCGGCGGATTGTCGAGGAACGTGAAGGTCACGCTCACGTCGGCGTAGGTGAGCTGGTTCAGCCCCGAGCCGGAGAGGTACTGCATCACGGCGGCCTTGACGTTCGGATCCTGCGTCGGGTTCGGCCAGATCGACGCCTTGATCTGCGTCGGCGAACCGGTCTGGTTGATAGTCGTGGCCTGGGCGCCCATGCGCGCCCCCTCGCGGGCGGAGTTCGCCACGATCTGCGTCACCTGCACGACGCGGCCCATCTCCCACAGGCCGATCAGCAGCGGCACCATGATGAAGTTCATCACGATCGCCATCTCGGCGGCGGCGGCCCCGCTGCGGCGGCGACAACTCGGAATGCGACGGATCATCGGGCACCTCGGACGCGGCCGGGCCGACACGGGCGGCGGGACACCGACACTGCCGGGAAAACTAGAACACGTCCCGGCGCGGTGCGCCGATTCCGCGGCCGATCCGCGCGGAATTTTCGGACGCAAGCGCACTCCCGGCGCGGAATTGTGTTCTAAGCTGAACTCGGCGTTCCTCTCGGCCCCGACCGGATGCCCATGCCGCGCCCCGCGACCCTCACCGACGCCATCGATCTCGTGCGCAAGAGCGCGCTGCTCGACGACGGCGCGCTGAAGGCCTTCGTGGCCCGCACCAAGCACCGGGGCCTGCGCGGCCTGACGACCGACGCGCTGCTCGCCCGCATGGTCGAAGAGGGGCTGCTGACGCAGTTCCAAGCCCGGCAGCTCGCCGAAGGACGCTGGCGCGGCCTCGTCCTCGGCAACTACAGTTTGAAGGCCCGCATCGGCCGGGGCGGCATGGGACAGGTCTTCCTCGGCGAGCACCGCGCGCTCAAGCGGCCCGTCGCCATCAAGGTGCTCAACGCCGCCTTCGCCGACGACGCCCTCGCGAAGGCCCGGCTCGTGCGCGAAGCGCAGGCGACCGCCGCGCTCGACAGCCCCCACATCGTGAAGGTCTTCGACTTCGACGCCGACCATTCCCCGCCCTACCTCGTGATGGAATACGTGGACGGCGTGAGCCTCCAGGCGCTCGTGGCCCTGACGGGGACGCTCCGGGTCGAAGCCGCGGTGCTCTGCGGCCGGCAGATCGCCGAGGGGTTGGCCCACGCCGCCGCCGCCGGTTCGGTGCACCGCGACATCAAGCCGGCCAACCTTCTGCTCGATCGCATCGGCCTCGTGAAGATCCTCGACATGGGAATCGTGCTGCGGAGCGGCGAAACGGAGGCGCTCACGCTCCGCACGGAAGGCCCGTCGCCGATCCTGGGCACCGTCGATTACCTCGCCCCCGAACAGGCCCTCGACAGCCACGCCGTCGATGCCCGCGCCGACATCTACGCCCTCGGCGGGACGCTCTACTTCCTGCTCGCGGGCCGGCCGCCGTTCTCCGGAGGGGATGCGCTCTCCCGGCTGCGTCGGAAGCAGGAGGCCGACCCGGAGCCGATCCACTTGCTCCGGCCCGATGTGCCCGAAGAACTCTCCGCCGCGATCACGAAGATGCTGGCGCGCGATCCGGCCGAGCGGTTCCGGTGCGCGTCCGAAGCGGCCGACGCGCTCGCCCCGTGGGCGATGCCGGTGCCCGGCTTCCCCGAAGAACTCTTCGACCGGATCGGCCCACCCGACTGGAGCGGCGAATTCCCGGCGATGGCACAGGGGAGCAGCGTCGTGCCGAACTTGCGTGCGGAGCGCACCGGCTGGAACTCGGTCGGCAGCAGCGTCCACGCGGTGCTGCCTCAAACGCTGGAAGGGTCGCCGACGCTGCCGTGCGCGACCGGAGTCGAGGTGCTGTCGTCGAGCCTCACCGTCACACCGCCGCCCCACTCGAACCCGACCCGGCCGGAGCGGCGCTTGCCCGCGCTTGCGCCCCCGCCGACCGAGCGCATGCGGGTGATCCCGGCGAAGCGCACCCGGAAGTTCCCCCTCCGGAGGGTCGCCCTCGTCGGCTTCGCCCTCGCCCTCGTGTTGGCGACCGCCGTTCTCGTGGGCCTCTTGGGTGCGACGGGTGTCCTGCGCTTCCGGGCGCAGTCGGAGAACCGGGCGCGCGGGGCCGGCGAAGTTGCCCCGGCATCGGGATCGCCCCTCCAATTCGGAGTGGCTTCCCTAACTAATGAGAAGGGACACCACTCAGGCTGACAATGCCCCCTCCCGTTACCACTCCCGAGCTGATCGACCGGATCCGGAAAAGCGGCCTCGTTTCTCCGCCGGATCTCCACGCCTTCTTGGCCGATCCGCGCTCCGACCCCGAGGGCGGCAGTTCGCGCCTCATCCTCGACCGCCTGACCGAAGCCCACCTCATCACGAAGTTCCAGGCCGACCGCCTCGCGGCCGGGAAGTACAAGGGCTTCGTCCTCGGCAGCTACACGATCCTCGACCGCCTCGGCGCCGGCGGCATGGGCCAGGTCTTCCTCGCCGAGCACGCGGCCATGCGCCGCTTCGTCGCGCTCAAGGTGCTGCCGGGGAACGTCTGCGAGGACGACATCGCCCGCGAGCGCTTCTTCCGCGAGGCCCGCGCCGCCGCCACGCTCGACCATCCGAACATCGTCCGCGTCTTCGATATGAACCGCGAGGGCAAGCTCCTCTACCTCGTCATGGAATACGTCGAAGGCGTCAGCCTCCAGACGCTCATCGAGAAGGACGGCCGCCGTTCGATCGCCGCCGCCGCGAGCTATGCCCAGCAGGTGGCGCTCGGGCTGCAGCACGCCCACGAGCGCGGCCACGTCCACCGCGACATCAAACCGGGCAACCTCCTCGTGGACCGCGCCGGCGTCGCCCGCCTGCTCGACCTCGGCCTCGTCCGTTCCGAATCCGACGGCGACTCGAAGCTCACCTCGCAGCTCGGCGGCGCCCGCACGATCCTCGGCACCGTCGATTACCTCGCCCCGGAGCAGGCGCTCGACAGTTCGAACGTCGATATCCGCGCCGACATCGACTCCCTCGGGGCGACGCTCTACTTCCTCCTCGCGGGGCACCCGGTCTTCCCCGAGGGGCGCGCCGGGCAGAAACTGATGTGGCAGCAGTGGCGCGATCCCACACCCATCGACACCCTGCGGCCCGACGTGCCGGCCGCGCTCGCGGCCATCGTCCACCGGGCGCTGGCGAAGAAGCGGGAGGAGCGCTTTCAGACGCCCCGGGAAATGGCCGATGCGCTGGGCCGCTGGGTCGGCAGCCTCGTGCCGCCCAACGGCGGGGTGATCGTCGCGCCGCCCTATCGGCTCTTCCTCGGCCGGGGCGCCCCGAGTTCGACGAACAGCAGAGTGAGCAAGCGCACGCCGACGGAGCCGAGATCGGGAACCGGCGCGACGCCGAAGCCGGCCGCGAAGATGATCCTGACGAGTTCGGGATCGGGCATCGTGCAGCTCGACGGTTCGTCGTCGCACGAGCAGGCGACGCCGCGGATGCTCGCCGAAACCACGGTGGAGGACGCCCGCCCGCGCCGGAATCCCGTGCCGTCGGCCGCCCGCATCGCGGCACCGGCGGCGACGAGTCGCAAGGCGCTGATCCTGGTCGCCGCGATCTCGGGGCTGACGGTCGGTCTGCTCTGCGCGCTGATCGCGGTGCTGCTCTTCGCGCTGGGGATCGTGCGGGTTTAATCGCGGCTACTACTTGGGCGGGCCGGCCTTGAGCGCGTCGATTTCCTTCTGCAGCGCCTGACACTCCAATTGCTTCTGCTTCAACTTGGCGATGCTCTCGGCCGTCGTTTCGGGGGCCGCACCGTATGCACCGGGAGCTGCGCCCGGCCCCGCGGGCACTTGCACGGGCATGTAGCCCGTGACGGGCACCGTCTGAGTCCCCGTGAAAACCATTTGGCCTCCCGGCCCCGCACCGTACGCAGGGGGTGGGGCGCCGTAGGCCACTGGCGGGGCACCGTAGCCCATCGGCGGAGCCGCCCCGTATGCTACCGGAGGTGCTCCGTACGCCACCGGAGGTGCTCCGTACGCCACCGGAGGTGCTCCGTACGCCACCGGAGGTGCTCCGTACGCCACCGGAGGTG
>JAYVTJ010000314.1:0-7999 GCA_043774415.1 Fimbriiglobus sp.
CGCAGCGTATCGTGTCGCACTCGCCAATTCGAAGTGCGAGCCGCCCGACGGATTGACGGAACACCTCGCGAACGCCACGAAATTCGACAGTTTCCGAGAGGTCGTCCAGCTACTGATACAGCACGACATACCGCTCGTTTTGGCGCCGGCAGAACATCAGCCGAAGGATCGTGGGACGCTCTTGGAAGACTGCTGGAATACGGATCTCGGATTAAGCTTTCACGAGTTGGCCGACCGAGAGCGCCGCGGTGAAATCCCGTCCTTGATTTTCTCGCCGATGCTGATCGAAACCGGGCAGCGCCTGCTCATCAGCAACTTGGATCTCGCCGACTTGCCGCTGGCGGACAACGCCGCGCTCGAGTTTTTCAAATTATTCCCGGACGCGCGCGGCGAATTCCAACTCAAAACCGCCGTACGGATGAATGCCAGTTTTCCGTATCTGTCGCCGGCCGTGAGCTTGCCGACCGAGCCGCCCCGGCGAGTCGTCGACGGAGGTTACTACGACAATTTCGGGGTGAACCTCGCGATGGCTTGGGCGGTGCAGCACCGCGACTGGATTGTGGAGAACACGTCGGGACTGGCATTCATTCGGATCCGAGCGTTCAACCGCAATGAAACCGAAGAACCGGCGAATCCCGTGAAGCGTAGTTTCCAGTGGCTGACAAGCCCGGCGGAAGGGGGACTCAATGCCCACTCCAAAATGATGAAATTCCGCAACGACGAGCAAGTCACGGCGACCCGCAAGTGCTACTCCGAGAAAAAGCCCGACTTTCCATTCGAAACATTTATCTTCGAGAACGAGGCAGAATTCGCCATGAACTGGTTCCTCGCACCTGACGATGTCAAGGATATGTAGAACCGATTAGACAATCCGGAACAAGCTACGGCGAAGGTACTCCGCGAACTGGCGCTCTGGTGGCACACAGGGCGGCGGAATCAACATTCTCATTCCGCTCAAAAAAAACATAACTCGCTCACTTGATCAGCGGAATCTGCTCCGGTGGGTCGCTCGGCGCGGTTACCTCGTTCCCGCCCAAAAACTTGCCCACATCCCAAATGAGCGTGCCGAGGTCGCGGTCTATCGAGAGCGTCCGCAGGCCGCTCGGCAGCAGCGCCGCCCCGACGACCGGCGCCCCGTGCTTCTTGAACGTGGCGGCCTCTTTCTTCGCGCCGATGTCCCACAGTTTCACCGAGCCGTCGGCGCCGGCGCTGAGCGCCCATTTCCCGCCCGATTTGAGGACGGCACTGCGGATCGATCCCTCGTGACCCTTCAATTCCGCCGTGAGTTTGCCGGTATTCGCCTCCCAGATTTTCACAACTCCGTCGTCGCCGCCGGTGATGAGTGACAGCCCGTCGTCACTGTACACCACCGTGCTGGCCGCACCGGCGTGCGCGTCCCACTTCAGCCCCACTTCCCCGGTCGAATAGTTCCACAAGACGATCCCGCGGTCGGCGGCGATGGCGGCGAGCTTCTCCTTCGGATGGAGCGCGATGGCGGATACGGCCTTGCCCGCGCCGTCGAGCCGGCGGATCTCTTTGCCGGTCAGCGCGTTCCACCAGACGACCGAACCGTCGAGGCTCCCGGTGATCGCTTTCGTGCCGTCGGCACTGAACGCGACGGCCGAGACCATCGAGTCGTGCCCGTCGAGCTTGAAGAGTTCCTGAGCATTGCTCAGATCCCAGATGCGGGCCGTGCCATCGACGCTGCCGCTGATCGCCTTGGCGCCGTCCGGGCTGAACGCCGCGGCCCACACCGTCGCCGTGTGGCCGATGAGCCGCTTGCTGTCCTTCCTCGCTTCCACATCCCACACGCGGACGCTCCGGTCGGCCGAGGCGATCAGCGCGAGCTTGCCGTCGGGCCGGAATGCGACCGCATTGGCGACGTTCCCGGACGCTTCGAGGGGGTCGAGTTCGCCGGTGTTGTCCGAGAGGGCGGCGCCGTTCGTGTTGCCGCGGAAGAGGGTGCCGAGCTTGAACTCGCGGACGACTTCGCCGAACGTCTGCACCCAGATCTGCCGGGAGACGGTGCCCCCCGCGACGCGCAGCGCCCCGAGCGATTGGCGGAGGATCTCGCTGGCGTCGATGCGCTTGCGGAACTCCTCCGGCGTCACGCCGGCTTCGGCGACGGCCGCGATGAAGTCGAGGTCGGCCTCGTATTTCAGCGTCATCGACGATACCGCTTCGAAGCGGCTCACTTTGGCCCCGGTCTTGGCCACGGCCTCGGCGTACTTCTTCGCATCCTCTTCCATCAGCTTCGAGGTCGCGTCTTTGCCGGGATAGAGCGACTTGATGATGGCGCCTTCGGTGCGGGTAAACGCTTTCGCGTTCTTATCGACATGGTCGCGCACCTGATCGGCCTTCGGGAGGATGCCCGTGATGTGGCAGCTCATGCACGAGACTCCCGCTTCGACGGCGCGGTCGGGCCGCTTCGGATCGGTGACGATGGCCGTCGGCGCTTTGTCGAGGCGCTGATCCTTCGCGTTCACGATGATGTAGGCGTGCAGACCGTTCGGCAGCGCGAAGATCGCTTCGCCCCCGGCGTGCTGGAAGGAACTCTCGACCTGATTCGGCCCGAGCGGGAAGGCGAAGATGTTGCGCCGGTCCGCCGGCTGCGTCGAGGTGCGATCGACGAGGTTCTGCGGCGGTTCGTCGAAATCGTAGGTGCGCCAGTAGGCGCCGTTGAGGGCGTCGTGCCGTTCGAGCACGCGGTTGAAGCGGGAGATGCCCGAGCCGTTGAAGCCGAGGCGGGCGACGCGCTCCTGCTGGATGTTCAGGTTCGCATCGACGCGGAGCTGCTTCTCGAGTTCGGGCAGGTTCGCCGGCATCTGGAGCAGGTCGTAATAGAGCGGCGCCCGGCTCGCCGTGGCCACGAACCAATCGGCGCGGACCACCGGCACCTTCGTCGCGGTGTTCACGAGGATCGTGCGGGCGCCGGCACTGTCGTCGAGGATGCCGTAGGGGTAGTCGTTCAGCAGGCGGTTCCAGAGGGTCGCGTCCCAGAGGTACCAGCGCAGGTCGATGCGGAGGATCGTGCGGTGCGGATCGATCGGTTCGGGGTTGTGCTGCTTCGGGTGCCAGCTCAGGGAGTTGACGAGCTTCGCGAGGGCGTTGCGGTAGGTCTGGAGTTCGTCGTCGCCGAGGCCGGCGTTCCAAAGGTGGGCGAGGCTGAAGTAGCGGACGAAGCGCCGCGAGCGGCGGTCGAGGGTGTCGAGGTCGGCGCGGATGAATTCGGCGGTGTCCGCGGCGGAAATGGTTTTGCGCTGCGGGGCGGGCGTGCCGGCGGCGCCGGCGGCGATCCACTCCTTGAGAGTCGCGAGTTCGGCGGCGCTCGGGCGCATCTTCTCGCCGACGGGGGGCATCGTGCCGGCCGCGATGCGCTTGTATAGCGGCGACGCGTCCGGTTTGCCGGCCACGATCTTTTTCCGGTCGGCGAGCTTGGCGGTATCGAGGACGTAGTTGAAGCCCCCTTCGAGGGAGCCGTCCTGGCCGTGGCAGCGGTAGCAGTGCGCCGTGAGGACAAGTTGCGCATTGGCGGCGAGGTCGTCGGCGGATGCGCCCGCCGTCAGCGCGAGCAGGGCGACGATGGAGAGGATGAACCGCACGCTGCACCTCCGATTCCGGCGGGAGTCCTACCCATTAGGACGTACCAGAACCGGCCGCGGATTGCGAGTAACAGCTGCGCAACAGCGCGGAGGCCGCGCGGACTACTTCACCGAACCCTTCACCCGCTCCAATCGCACTTTCACCAGTCCCAGTTCCGCCGTGGCCGCATCGACCGTCGGCTTCACGGCGTTGTACTCGTTCTGCACCACCGGCACCGCCGCCTGCGCCGGGGCGATAGCCGCCTGCGCCGCGACGAGCATCGGCTGAATCGCCGGCACCTTCTTCGCGGCTTCCGCCATCGCGAGGGCCGTGTCCGCCGTGAGCTTGTTCGCCGCGGCGAACTTCACCGTTGCGGCGGCGAGCGCGGCGGCGTTGTCCGCGTTGGCCTTCTTCGCGGCGTCGAGTTCCGTTTGCGCGACCTTCAGCATGTCGGCGGCCTTCTTCGCCTGCTCCTGGAGCATCGGGTTCGTCGGCATCTTCTTCGCCGCCTCGGCCACTTCGGTCGCGGCCTTCGTGTAGGCCGTCACGGTCACGCCCTTGGCCATCTCGACCATGCCGAGCATCGGCGCGGCGGCGGTGAACTTGTCCACTTCGGCCTTCGCGGGGATCACCGCGGCCTTGGCCGCGTTCGCGGCGTTCGTCGTGTCGGTCACGGCCTTTTGCGCCGCGGCCATATCGGCGATCAGCTTCGCCGCGTTCGCCTGCGCCGCGACCACCGCGGCTTGTGTCGCCTTCAGCTTTGCATCGCTCGCGGCGAGCGCCGTCTGCGCCGCCTTCAGCTTCGCATCCGATGCCGCGAATGCGGCTTCGACGGCCTTCACGCGCTCTGCGAGCGGCAGCGGGTTCGTGTCCGCAGCCGCGACGACCTTGGCGTCGGCGATCGTCCAGAACTTCAGGTTCCCGGCCCAGTCGCCGGCGATGAGCTTCGTGCCATCGTGCGAGATCACTGCCGTGAGTCCGAGATCGGGGAAGGCCTCGAACGCTTTGATGAGGGTGCCGTTGCCGTCGAACACTTTCGCGATCTTGTCCCGCCCGGTGGCGGCGAGGCGTCCGTCCATGCCGTAGTGGACTGCGGCAGCGCCACCGGCGCTGCCGGCCCAGCTCTTGAACGGAGTGCCGTTTTCCATTTCCCAGAGCTTCACGGTGCCGTCTTCGCTGCTGCTGGCGAGGGCGTTCGAATCGGCGCGCCACGACAGGCCCGTGATCATGGCCGTGTGCCCGCGGAGCGTATGGAACTCGCGGCCGGTGTTGGCCTCCCAGACGAAGCCGCCGCCGTTGCGGTCGCCGGTGGCGAGCAGCACGCCGTCCGGGCTGAACTCGACCTGCGTCACCCAGTCGGTGTGCTTCTTGATTTCGCGCTCGACGGTGCCGTCCGCAGTGCGGTAGATGCGGATGAGTTTCGACGGCGACCCGACGGCGATGAGCGATTGGTCGGCGCTGATGTCGGCGCTCAGCAGCGCGTCCGATTCGATGCCGACTTCGGTGATCTTGTCGCCGGTTTCGACGCTGTAGAGCACAGCCTTGCCCGAGGCGCCGCCGCGACCGCCGGCCGCGAGGAGCAGCTTGCCGTTGCGGCTGAACTTGAGCGAGTTGATCTGGCCGTGCTCGAACGGGAGGACGCCGAGGATATCGCCCGTATCGGCGTGGTGCAGGATAATTTGCTTCTGACCGCCGACGGCGATGAGCGGCGCCCACGGCGACGAGGCGAGCGCGAGGACGGCCCCCGGCCGGCGTGCCTTGCTCAGCGGATCGAGTTTGAACTTGCCGGCGAGCGGCATCGGCGGGATCGCGGGCTTGCCTTTGGCGATGGTCTTCAGGCCGATGTCGATCTTCGGCTTCTCGGGCACGGTCGTCGTGCTGCCGGCATTTTCGCGGGCGCCCTGCTCGATCCAGAGGCGGATCGTCTCGATGGACGCGTCCGGGATCTTGTTCGTCTTCGGCGGCATCTCCGGCTTCGCCTTGTGGGCGGTGAGCGTGTAGAGGCGGGACTTGTCCGGGTTGCCGGGGGAGAAGACTTCGCCGCCGGAGCCGCCGACTTTCATCTCGGCAAACGCGGCGAGGTTGAGGCCGCTCATCTGCTTGTCGGCGCCGTGGCAGGCGGTGCAGTGCTGCTTGAAGATGGGCAGCACATCGTCGGCGTAGGTCGGCTTCTTGGCATCGGCGGCCGCAACGGCGGGAAGGGCGAGCAGCGCGAGCAGGGCGAAGGATCGGCGGAGCATATCGGATGGCCTCAGCGGAAAGTCATTCGTTGAAGAAACGAGGCGGGTTCCAAGATTTCTAAAGCCGGGTACATCGCCCGGAAAAATTCATCGAGCATCAGTTCCAAGAGGTCATTGTCGCGGCTCACGAGGTATTTGGCGTCCGAAGCGATGGCCAAGTTCAGGTACTTCTCATCCTTGGGATCGCGGGGTAATCTCATCGCGAGCGGGACAATTTCAACGGGGAGAGCATAGTAGTCCAGCGAGTCCAATATCTCTGCAATGCGTTCGTCCGTCAGATTCGGCAACTGCTGACGTACCTTCAATCGGGTCAGCACGTCGTGAGCTTCGTAGCGTGTCGCTTGACTCATCACCAATTGCACGTAACCCGCTTCGACTGCCGCATAGCATCGGCCCGCTTCTCCGAGGGGGTTCGCGGCCGCTTGAACCAGAATCATGCAATCGAAAACGACATTCGGCGTCATTGCTTCGATCGCCGGCCATTCTGCTCGAAGTAAATCTCCTCGCGGGCTTCTTCAATGAGTGCATCCAAAGCCGCGTCCGTCATCCCACTCGCGGCGAAGTCGGCCGCGATGGGTGCTGCGATTTCCGCCATCGGACGCGGCGGCTTGCGCAAGGCCCCCTGAGCTATGAACCTCCGCGCGACTTCTTCGCGTGACACCCCGCGCCGCTTCGCCAACTCTGCGAGCGCGGACTCGACTTCAGAAGATAACTCAACGGTCAGGTTCATCGGCTCACCCTCCTGTCATCTCCTCGATTTTGGACTCGAAGTACGCCTTCCAGGTTCGCAGCCCCTGGACGTATCGAACCTTTTCCGATTCCCTCTCGCGCTTCCACACCTCTGGATCCATGTCGCGCGAGAAGGTGCCGCCTAAGATCGAAATCAGATCTTTGGCTCGCGGGATATTGTCCGCGCGCTCCCGAAGTCTCCCGACAAATTCGGCTGGGACCACGTCCACAATAGACCTCGGATCAGTGACGGCAGCTATTCGGCACAACTCGTCGACACATTCACCGGCGGCAATGATGCCGCGGTCATATGCATCGATGATGTTCTGAGCCGAAAGCCCCATCGTGTGTTCTCAATGGTTGAACATGAACTCCCGCGAGTTCAGCACGGCCCAAAACACATCCTCCAGGGCCAGTTGCTTGTTCGGGTTCGCGTCCACGCTCGCCAGGAGCTTCTTCATCTCTTCGGGCTTCGGCGCCCGGCAGAGCGCCCGCACGAACATCTGCTCGACGATCTGCGGCGGGGTCTTCTTCTCCAGCAGCATCTTGCCGATCATGTTCCCCGCGGCGATCTTCGGGGCCACCGTGTCGCCGTTCATCAGGTGGAGGCTCTGCGACAGCGTCGGTTCGAGGCGCACTTCGCAACTGCAAACCGTCTCGCGCATCGGCCGGCCGAAGGTGCTGAGGAAGTAGGTGCTCGTGCCGCCGTCGGCGATCTGCACGGCCCGGGCTCCGAGCGGCAGCCCGGGGAACTTGTTCTTCGTGTCGGTCACCTGGCTGATGATGTCGAGCATCGTCTCGGCGCGGATGCGGCGGATCGGCCCCTTGGCGAAGTTCCGCGTGTCGCCTTCGTTGCTCTTGTTCGGCTGCGTCGCCAATTGGTACGTCCGGCTCACGCAGATGTCGCGGACGAGCTTCTTGAAGTCGTACTTGTACTCGGTGAACTTCTTCCCGAGTTCGTCGAGCAGTTCGCGGTTGCTCGCCGGGTTGCTGATGCGCACGTCGTCCACTTCGCTGATGATCCCCTGGCCGAAGAAGTGGCTCCAGACGATGTTCGAGAGGTTCTTGGCGAAGTACGGATTCTCCGGCGAGGCGAGCCACTCGGCGAGCACCGCGCGGCGGTCCTTCCCGGCCACGTCCGGTTCGGCGCCGCCGAGGAACTTGGGCTTCATCGGCCGGTTCTTCACGGGGTGGTTGAACTCGCCGCCGCCGCTGTTGAACACCACGACTTCGCGCGGGTCGTCGCCCACTTTGCGGCCGATCTGCGTGAAGAATGCGGCGAAGCCGTAGTAGTCGTCCTGCGTCCAGCGGTCGAAGGGGTGATTGTGGCACTGGGCGCACTGCACGCGCATCCCCATGAACACCTGGGCGACGTTTTCCGTGACCTTGAGAATATCGGTTTCGTTTTGATAGTAGTTGGTCGGCGGGTTTTTGAACGTGCCGCCGCT
>JAYVTJ010000315.1:0-16865 GCA_043774415.1 Fimbriiglobus sp.
GCCGCTCGACACCGATAACGACCTCATCCTCATCAACGACAAGCTGACCCCGGCGGTCGGCGAGATCACGCACCTCACGGGCAAGATCCTCGACGCGAAGGGCAACCCGCTGACCGGGGCCGTCGTCGAAATCTGGCAGTGCGACGGCAACGGCGTCTACCTGCACACCCGCGACAGCAAGGGCAAGCAGAAGGAGCAGGACAAGAACTTCCAGGGCTTCGGCCGGTTCTTCACCGGCAAGTCGGGCGAGTACTACTTCCGCACCATCAAGCCGGTGCCTTACCCCGGCCGGACGCCGCACATCCACTTCAAGATCAAGAAGGGCAAGGACGAACTGCTCGTCACGCAACTGTACATCGCCGGGCACCCCGGCAACGCGAAGGACGGCCCCTATCGAAGTGTCACGGACAAAAAAGAGAGCGCGTCGATCACGGTGCCGTTCGAGAAGATCAAGGATTCCAAGCTCGGCGAACTCGGGGCCAAGTTCGACATCGTCCTCGGCACGACGCCGGAGATGGACTGACCGGAATCGAGTTGCAATGGGAACGGAACCGGCTCATACTCGATCCCGTTCCCTTTTCATCTCATCTTCCGCCGATCCGAGGTGCGTCATGGACCGCCGTGTCAAATCGGGTTTCACCCTCATCGAACTGCTCGTCGTCATCGCCATCATCGCCATCCTGATCGGCCTGCTCCTGCCGGCCGTGCAGAAAGTCCGCGAGGCCGCGGCCCGCATGAGCTGCACGAACAAGCAGAAGCAGATCGGGCTGGCCCTGCACAACTACCACGACACCAACGGCGCGATGCCGGCGGGGCAACCGTACGGCTACTACTTCGGCGGCTGGTACAGCACTCCGGGCATCAAGGATTTGGATCGGTCCAATTGGGCCGGTGCCATCCTCCCCTACGTGGAGCAGAACGCTCTGTACGACCAGTTGCAAACGGCGATCCGGAACAGCAGCGGCTACACATGCAACTTGCCCCTCGCCCAAAATGTGCTGGCGACGTTCCTCTGCCCGTCCGATCCGACCAGTCCGAAGATTGCGGCGGCCCCGGGCAACGCGCAGGGCTTCCACACGAACTTCATCGTCTGCCACGGCAACGGCTACGCCACACCGACCGGCGACGATCGGGGCCTCAACCTCAACGGCATCTTCTACGGCCAGTCGAAGGTGAAGCTGACGGACATCACCGATGGCACGAGCAACACCGCGATGGTGAGCGAACTCCTCCAGGGCAGCGATACGGCGGCGGGGGGCCACGACGTACGCGGGCGGATGTGGAACACGATCCACGCCGGCACGACTTTCAGCACGATTTACCCGCCGAACTCCACCGTGGGCGACAACACGATGGGCTACTGCGGCGCCGTGCCCGGCGCGCCGTGCGGTCCGCAGTCTGTGGCCAACACGTTCGCCCTCGCCCGCAGCAAGCACACCGGCGGCGTCAACGTCACCCGCGGCGATTCGAGCGTCCGGTTCGTCAGCAACTCGATCACCCCGGCGACGTGGCTCGGGATGGGCTCCCGCACCGGCGGCGAAATCATCAACGACCAGTGAACCGGAGATCGCCGATGCGAACGCTGCGATGCGCCCTCTGGATCCTCTTGGGATGCGCCGCCGGCTGCACGTCCGCCGAATACCCGGCGGACGTGTCCGGCACCGTGCTGATGGATGGCCGGCCGATGGCCGAGGGGGAAATCATCTTCGAATCCCCCGACAATTCCACGACGCCGGCGGCCGGGCCGATCAAGGACGGAAAGTACGCGGTCAAGGTGGTGCCCGGCCCGAAGAAGGTGAAGATCCAGGGTTCGCGGCCGACGTCGAAGCCCGATCCCGTGATGGGGACCGCAGCGCGCGAAGCCACACTCGGCGCGGAGTACAACGAAAAATCGACTCTCGCCGCCGACATCAAAGCGGGCCAGAATGAGGGGGTCGATTTCCAAGTCAAAGAGCAGCCGCGGAAGAAGTGACCGACCGGCTCAATCGTCGTAGCTCTCGAACACCTCGCCTCCGTCGAGGCCGATGCGGTTCTCGATCTCGTCGGCGAGCGATTCCACGAACGTCCGGCAGACGTTCGGCCGGAGCGAATTCCCCGTTTCGATCCAGTCGAGCGCGATCCGACCATCGTCCGTCTTGTTGCGATCCGCGTAGATTTCGATGTCGAGCGGGACGCGGAGCATCCCCGCCGATGAGGCGATGAGCGTCCCGAGGGTGTAGATCGGCGGTTCGCCGTTCGCATCGTAGATGTGGAATCCCTTCCGCGCCTCGCCGCGCAGGTCGTCGATGCCGCACTGCGAATCGATCGCGATCTCTTCGGCTACGCGGAGCAGTTCCTTCGGCCGCAAGTCGCTCACGATCACGATTCGGCCCCGTCGTCGGGACATGGCGCGGCCCTCATCCGTTGCGGTGGCCCCGGAACACGGGCCCTTCCGAGATCGGTCCGTACATATCGGGGCGGCGCCAGTTCACCCGGTCGATTTCGTAGTCGTCCGGGATGTTCACGACGAGTTTTCGCCGGGCCGCCGCGGGGTCGATGGTCGCGTACAGGATCGCGTCGCGGTCGTGTTCCGCGGTATCGAGCGCATCGCCGTTGAAATCGATGATGGAACTGCGGCCGATGTAGTGGAAGCCCGCTTCGGTGCCGACGCGATCGATCGCCGCGAAGTAGACGTGGTTCTCGAGCGCGCGGGCGGTCGGCATGATCGCCGACGTCTTCATCGCCTTGTCGGCCCAGTTCGTCGGCAGGATCGCGACATCGGCCCCCAGCAGCGCGAGCACGCGGGTGGTTTCGGGCACGCCCGCGTCGAAGCAGATGTGGAGGCCGACTTTCAAGCCGCCGAGATCGTGCACGGCCAGCGGGCGGTCGCCGGGATCGGTGAAGCGGTCGGCGCCGACCTTCGGCAGGTGGAGTTTGCGGTAGCAGGCCGCCGGTCCGTCCGGGCCGATGAGGGCGCAGGAGTTGTACAGCTTCGTCCCGTCCGATTCGAAGAAACCGTAGACACACCAGACTCCGAGACGCGCGCAATCTTCGGCGACGGCCCGCGCGCTCGGGCCGGGATAGGCCTCGGCATTCGCCGCGATTTCCGCGCGGCTCCCGAATCCGTACCCCGCGAGGATGCACTCCGGGAAGACGATCAGATCCGCGCCGTTCGACGCCGCTGACGCGAGGTGCCGCCGCACAATAGCGAGGTTGCCCGCGGTGTCGCCGAGGGTGCAGTCCATCTGCACGCCGGCCAGTTTCCAGAGCTTCATCGCGAGTCCTCGGGCCTTCAGCGCTTGGTGGTGTCGGCGTGCTTGTCGAGCAGCCGCAGGTAGAGCGGAGCGTAGGTCGCCATCGGATTCCCGGCGGGGAGATTCAGCGTCCGGAGGGGCACCCCCTGGGGGTTCAGCGCCATCGCGAAGCGCGTGCGGGCCTCCCGGTTGTCCCCGGCCAACAGCGCGTTCACCGCCAGATCGAAGTGGAGGTTCGACTCCTGCGCGAGGGCCGCGCGCTGCCGGCCGAGGGGGTCGGGCGCGAGCAGTGCGGTTCCGCAGAGCACGGCCATCGGAGCTTGCAGTTCGCCGAAGGGGATCCGGAATTGGGCGAGTGTGGCCGGGGTCAGCTTCGGGAGCTTCTGGAGCTGCTCGCGCGCATCCGCGGCGATGCCCGCGTAATCGCCCACGAGGCGGGCCTGCAGTGTCCGGAGCTGTTTGATCGCGGTCTGCGCTGGGATCACCCGCGCGTCGGAGGGCTTGTCCTTCTCGAGTTTGTCGAGAACCGTTTGGATCGCGTTGAGATCGAGGACGGCGACGTCGAGTTTGCCGCAGAGGAACTGGAGCTGGATCGCCTGGAGGTTCAGGCCCATATCCGTCGCGCGGATCAGGGCGAAGCCGCCGCCGCCGTCCTGGATCGCGCCCGCGGTACCGAAGAGAATCGGGTACCGCTGGCTCATCTGCTGGAGTTCCTGACCCGGGATGCGGAAATCGAGGGACGACTGCGGGACGTTGCTCCAATCGGTCTCCGCGTTGATCGAATCGATGGCCCGGGAGGTCAACCCGAGATTGGCCGCATCGATGAATCTCTGCCCCAGACCCGGCTTGCCGGCCGAGTGGCGTTCGATGCGGAGGCCGACGTCGCGCTTGAACCGGTCCTCCAGCAACTGGGTCCGCGATCGGACCCACGCGGCATCGCGGGCTTTCGGCTTGTCCACTTTGGCGCCGGCATCGAGGTTCGTGCCCGTCACTTTCGCGAGGATCTCCGTGTAGAGCCGCTTCATGTCGGCTTCGCCCGGCCGCTGGCCGTTCGACTGCGCGAATCCGAGGATGAAGTTTGTGATCGCTTCGGCGATCCCACCGTCGGGTGCGCCGATGATGCCCCGCACGCTGCCCCGCGGCAGGTTGAACTGGAGTTCGAGTATCCGCGACCGGAACGCATCGCTCACGTTCTGCATCTTCTCGGCGGACGGCAATTCGGCTTCCGGCGCCCCCTTGATTTTCGCGTTCGCCTTGGTGAGCATCTCGAGCGCCGTGTCGAATTGGCCCGCATCCAGGTGCATCAGGAACAGGGTGAGCGTATCGTCCTGGGCCAAGCGGAGGAGGTTGTCGCCCCGATTCGACGCCGTCGGCACGCGATCCAAAAACCGCCGGCGGGCCGTCATCTCCTGGAGCAGGTTCTCGTCGGGGTTCGCCGCCGCCTGGGCGCCGAGCGCGTACGCCTCCGCCAGAAAGCGGTACGGTTCGGGGTCGTCCGGAGTCTCCGAAATGGCCCGCCGGGCGGCGCGGTTCGCCAGAATCGGATAGGCCAGTTCCTCGCCCCCCGGCGATCGCGGAGGGGGTTCGAAGTAAAAGCCGATGGTCGGTCCCGCCGCCCATCCGCTCTTGATGGCCATCTCGCGATTGAACATCCAGAGCTGGTCGGCTTCGGACGACGTGAGTTTGCCGAGGTCCACGAAAAGCTGCGCATCGTCGGTCGAAAGCGACCCCACCTGGGGTCGATCGAGGTAGTCGGCGATCCAGCTCTCCACCGCGATCTTCGGCGCCTCCGCTTTGCCGTCGGGGACCACAAGGCTATCGGGTTCGAAAGCGTCTCGCTCCGGCGAGAACGAAATCTTCTGCGCTGCCGCCAGACCGGAAGCCGTATCGATGCGGGCGATGATCGAGACGCGACCGTCGAGATGCAGGATGCTTGAGGCGGAGCGATTCCGCACGCCGCCCCGCGCGAAATCGGTCCGCACCTGCACGAGTTCTTGGACGCGCATGCGCTGGTAAGCTTGCCCGAGCACGTAGAGATCGGCCCGGTGCTTGTCGGCCATGGCTTTCAGCGGGCTGGCCGTCTCGGTCGCATCTCCGCTGCCCGGCTTCGTTCTCAGTTCCCGCCGGATCGCGGCGAGATCGATCAACTCGGAGCGGTGGAAGCGGAATCGCGAGTTCAGGAACACGCGCTCCCGCGGGGCGAACCAGGCGCAGTAGTCCCCGAAATCGTAGAAGGACGTGAGGGCGCGCGAGTCCGGAGCCAGACTGCCCTCGGACCGCCACTGCGCGATCAGCTTGGCGCTCCGGGCCAATCCCGAGTCGCCTTCGATCCCCCAGCTCACGCGGCGGTTGTACGCCAGGGCCGTCTGGGAAATGCGGGCGTGGAGGTGCCCGGGAACCGTCTCCCCGATCAGCAGGATCAACACGGTGACGGTGAGAATCCGGCCGATGCCGCTGAGGTTGAGGAGCATCTTGGTCTTCGGGTCGAACGTCCCGCCGAGCCGGAAGCGCGCGAGGCCGTTGAGCTGAGCCGCCGCGAGCGGGATGGCGACGACGGCGGTGAACGGGATGAAGCGGTAGTGCAGCAGGGTGAACGCGATGAAGCCGAACCAGAGCGCGAGGTGCGTGGCCCGCAGGCGGGCGAACCCGACGCCGAGTAAAAGGCCGCCGGCGAGGAACAGGGCGAGAGCGCAGTAGCCCGGCACGTTGTCGCCGCGCTCCGGATTGTCGAAGTACTGGGAGCTGAGCGGCGACAGCGGCAGCCCGATGAGCGCTGTATCTCCGGCGAAGTGATCTTCCCAGCCGAATGTCAGCTCGAACGGGATGAGTTGCCCGAGCGCATCGAGCGGGCTGCGGATCAGCGCGCCGAGGAACATCGGGTTCAGCAGTGCGCCCGCGACTCCCGCCAGCAGTCCGCGCACCAGAGCCTCGTGCGGCGGAGCCGCCCAGAACGGATCGTCGGTGCCATCCGGCGCCGGCTGTCCCGCCATCAGCTTCCCGTGGATCCTTTCGCCGACGAGGACGAGGGCCAGCGTGAGCGGCCCGAGCAGGAAGAACGAATCGGTGCAGGCCCATATCCAGCAGACGGCGCCGAAGATGGCGGGCATGCGCCACTTCGAGCCGGCCCAGTTCCCCCGGTAGATCAGCACGAGGACGACCGATTGGAGGAGCACCCCGAATACGTGCGGGCGCAGCGAAGCCAGCGAACCGCTGGCGATCGCCCCGAGCGCCACCAGCGCGGCCCACGGCCAGAGCGACTGATCCGGCTTCCGCAGGAGGAAGAGCACCGCGAACGCCGCGGCGAACGCGAGGGCCTTCAGCACGACGGACGTCGTGCCGGTGTCGTCGGCGCTGAACGCCGCATACATGACGACATCGAAGAGCCAGTTCGAATTCACCCAAGCACGATCGGCGCTCCTGAAGCTGAGGGGATCGCCGCCGATGGGATAGTGCCCCTGCACGAGCAGCCGGCCGGTGCCCATGTGCCGCCAGATGTCCGAGTTCCGCGCCGTGTACGAAGCGAGCAGAAAGGCCAGGACGACCGCGAGGATGCCGAGCGCGAGATCGACCGGCTTGAACCACTCGGGCCACTTCGCCAGCGCGATGGCGACCGGCGATTCCGATGGCATCGGCCCGCTCACCTCCATCGATCCCGGAGGGACGGACTCGGCAGGCGCGGGCGCATCCGGAACGGGGACGACGGGCGTGGAAACCTTCATGGGCGGAACTCGGAGGCGGCGATGACGGAAGCCGGAAGATGGGCTTACCCTAGTTGGCCGCGCCGGGCGGTCAAGCGGAGCGGGTCACTGTCCTGTACGCTGCGCAGGTCGGACTTGTTTCCCATTCCGAATTGCGTTCCAATCCCCCCGGAGGAAGGATTCCCGAAGGACGACCGCCGCACGCCATGATGGCCCCTCTACCCCCGCTGGTCTCGACTCCCAGATCGACCGATCGACCTGCGGCGCGCCTCGATGTGCGCATCGGCTCGGCCCGGCCGACCTCGTATCACCTCGCCCGCGGCGAACTCCTCATCGGCGGCGCCGAGGGCTGCGACATCCGCCTGCCCGGTTCGCACCTCCCCGCAGTCGTGTGCCAGTTCCTCCAAGATGCGGACGGCATCACCCTCCGCCGGCTCGCCCCCGCGTTTCCCATCCTGCACAATTCCGTCGCAGTCAACGGCATGGCCCCCGTCCCGATGCGATCGGGGGATCGCATCGCCGTCGGCCCGGCCGACATCTCGCTCGATTTCGCCGCGGCCGAACCACTCCGCCCCACGTTCGTCGCCATCGAGGCCAAATCGAAGACTCCGGAGCGCGAGGGCTTGGCCGCCGAGCGCGCCGCACTCGAGGAGCAGACGCGCGAGCTGGAAGCGGATCGTGTGGCGTGGTACCGCCGCCGGCAGGAACTGGAAGCCGAGCACCGGCAGATGCAAGAGCGGCTGAAGGGCGGCGGCCGCGCCGACGACTTGACGAAACGCGAATCGGCGCTCGCTCAGCAGGAGCGCGAACTCGAAGGGGTCCGCACCGAACTCACCTCGATCCGCGAGAAGCTCTTCGAGCAGTTCCACGAGCGCCGTTCGCACCTCGAACAGCAGCAGGTGAATCTCGCCCAAGCGACGGCGGCGTTCCAGGATCATCGTCGACGATCCGAAGGGGAACTCATCGCCCAGCGCGCGAGCGTCGCGGAAATGTCCGGCGAGCAGCAATCGGCGATCGAAGCCGAAGTGGATCGCTTGGTCTCAGTTCGCGAACAGGATCTCCAGCACCGGCGACGCGAACTCGAGCACCACTTCGAGCAGAAGCTTGCCGAATGGCAGGCCGAAGCCGACGGCCGACGTCGGCAATTCGGAGCCGATCTGCAGAAACTGGAGCCGAGTCCGCCGCTGTCCGACGCACAGCGCCGCGCACTCGACGCGGGCTTCCGCGAACTCGAATCGCAGCGGTTGGCGCTCGACGAGCAGCGCGGGGAGCTGATGCGCGATCGCCGGGCCATCGAAGCCGAGCGACAGTGGCTCGACGAACGCCGGCGCGAAGCGGAAACGCGCACGGCGGAGCACGAAGCGCACCTCGTCGAGCGGGAGACAAAGCTCATCGGGGACCGCGAAACGCTCGACGCCGCACAGGCGCAGCACGCCGCCGACCTCCTGCGCCTCGACCGCTGGCAAGCCGGACTCGAAGAGCGCCAATCCGAACTCGACCTCCGCACCGAGACGGTCGATTCGCGGCATGCGCAACTGCTTCGCGATGTCGGCGAATGGGAGGAGCAACTGCAACTCGCGGCCGTCGAACACGAGGAATCGCGGGCGGCGGCGGAACGCACTGCGCACGCCCGCGAGGAATTGGACAGCCGCGCCGCGGCGCTCGCCATCCGCACAGCCGAGGTCGAAGCCCAGCAGGCGACCATCGCCGTGCTCCGCGCCCGGCTCGACCGCCAGCGGCACGAGCACGATGGCGCCGTGGAGGAACTGCACGCCGACCGGCGGCGACTCGACGAGGCCCGAGAAGAAGTGCAGATGCACCTGCGCGAAGCCGAGCGGGTCCGCGGCTCGCTCGACTCCGCGCAGGAACTCACGGGCGAACAGCAGAAGCTCTTCGCCGAGCAGACGGCCCTCCTCGAAGCGAACCGCGCCGAACTCGCGGCCCAGCGCGCCGAGCTTGCCGCGCTCGAAGATCGCCTGAATGCCGAGCGGCAACTGCTCGACGCCCGCACCGCCGACACCGCCGAGCAGACGGCGATCCTCAAGGCGAAGACGGCGCAGGTCATCGAGCTTCAAGGCCGGTTGGAAGCCGACCGCCGGACCGTGCGCGAACGCGAAGGCTCGCTGACCGACGGCGATTCAGTGCGCGGGCAGTTCCAGGAGCAGCTCCGCCGCCGCGCGGACGAGCTGAGCGGGCGGGCGAAGCAGCTCGATGAGACGGCACTGCAACTCGCGGCGGATCGGCAAGCGCTGCAATCGTTCCGCACGGAACTGCTCCAGAAACAGGGCGAGATCGAGCGCGATTGGAACGCGACCCGATCCGAATTCCAGACGCGCGACGAAGCGATGCAGCACCGGGCGGAGACCGTCGCCGAGCGGGAAAAGGCCCTCGAACGGCAAGTCTCGCGGCTGCGCGAAGTCGGACAAAGCGTCGCGGCCGGCCGCAAGGAACTCCACACCGCCCGGCAGAAGTGGGATGGCGAACGGGCGTCCGCCCTAGACGAAGCGATCACGAAGTGGAAGGAGATCGCGGCCTTCCGCGAGCGCGCCAGCACCGAAGCCGAAGGACTGATGAAGCAGGCGCCGGAACTCGAAGAGCGTGCGCGGGGCCTCTTCGATAAGCTCCTCGCCGCCCGCGATGTCCTCCGCGGTCAACTCGGCGAACTCCACGGTTACGCCCAGCAGAGCCGCGACACCTTGGAAAGTCTCCGCCAGCAACTCCGCGCGGACGCCGATGGATTGCGCGGCCGCGAACAAGCCTTCGATGCGGCCCGCGCCGAGCACCGCCACGCGGTCGCCGAGTTCCGCCGGCAGCTCCACGACTGGCAAGCGCGCGTCGATGAAGTCAAAGCGGCGGTGCTCCGCTCCGAGACGCGCATCGATCAGAAGCAGGCCGAACTCGCGGCCGCGGCGAAGAAGACCGACGAGACCGCCCTCGACCTCGCCCACCGGATGGAGCAGCTCCGGCTCGAGCGCGACGAGGTGAGCGAGCGCCGCGACCAGGTCGAACGGCACCTCTCGGACATGCGCGAGTGGTACCGCCGCAAGCTCCGCGATCTCGCCGGTGCCCGCCCCGAATCGGTGAAGGTGACGGCGAACAGTTTCCATCCTGCGCACGAACTCGATCCCGGCGACCGCCACCTCGGGGAACTCCTGCGCTCGCTCGAGCTCGTCGATGCCGAGACGCTGCAATCGCTCTGGGCCAGCGCCGGCAAGCAGAACCGCACCCTGCGGCAGGTGCTCCTCGCGAGCGGGGCCGTCACGCTCTATCAGCTCGCGCTCATCGAAGCGGGCAACCTCGACGCCCTGATGATCGGCCGGTTCCGCGTCGTCGATCGCATCCGGTTCACGCCGCGCGAAGCCTGCTTCCGCGTCTACGATCCGACCCACGGCATCTGCCTGCTGCGCATCCTCGGCGACGCCGAGATGCACGACGCCCTCCATCCGGACGAATACCGGATGCGCTTCGCCGCGACGATGGACGCCCGCGATCCCGGTCTGCTCGCCACGCTCGAAGTGCTCGAACTCAACGGCCGTCCGGCCATCGTGCAGGAGTGGGTGCCGGGGCTGCCGTCGTCCGAATGGCCGGGGGCGATTTCGCAGCCGGGGCTCTGGTTGAAGCTCGCGACCGAGGCCGCGAGTGCCATCGCCACGGCGCACTCGGCCGGGCTCGTCCACGGTCGGCTGTCGTCGGAATCCTTCCTGCTCGCCGAGGCGGGGTCGGTCAAAGTGCTCGGCTTCGGCGAACCGCCGTGGCTCGCGAGCGGCTTGGCCTCCTCGTTCGAGCCGACTCCCGAAGCCGACCTCCGCGCCTTCGGCCAAGTCGCACTCCTCTGGGCGACGACGGCAGCGGACACCAAGCGGAGAGGTCGCGCGAAGGGATTCCCCGATTCGCTCATGGCCGTGCTGCGGCGCTTGGAAACCGATCCCGAGAACCCGATGGGCGACACGCTCTCCGGGGCGGAACCGTACCGCTCGGCCGGGGAACTGCTCTCCGATTTGCACCGCCTCGCCCAGAAGTTCCCGCTCGCCCCCGAGAGCTGGCAGGAACTCCTCGGCCACCTCGCGGATCGCCGGCCGACGGCGCGGCCTCTGGCTGCGTGAGGTGAAATCCCCTGTGAAATTGAGTTCGGACGAAACATCCACACCCCTCCCCGAACTCAATTGAGTTCTGCCGAACTCAATTTCGGAGAGTTGGGCGAATTCCCGAACGCGCCATTCGCTCGGCACCACCTCGAGAACTCTCGAAACTCGATTCGTCCCGGCGTCATGCGCTGCGTGACCCACCGCGAGGCATTGCCCGCGGCGTCGACGCAAAACGCTTTCTCCTTGCCCCCGTCCCTCGTTCGCCGGTAGCATTCCCTTCGGAACATTTTCGCTTTTCGGCAATCGGTCGCTGGGGCATCCCCGTCGAATGGGGTGAGGACTATGGGCAACAGCGGGACGATACCGGCGGGTCGGCGGAAGGCGGGCCGAACCCCGGAGTTTCCGGAGGTCCGGCCCGGGCATCCCGTCGTCGAGCATCGCATCGTCGAGCATCGCATCGTCGTCGCGTTCGCCGACCTCCGCGACGAGCTGATCTCGACGCTGGTCTACGTCCTCGGCAACCGCGACGACGCGCTCGACGCCGCGCAGGATGCGTTTTTGAAATGCTGGCGGGCCCGGGATACGGTCGCCGACGTCCAGAACCTGCGGGCCTGGATCTTCCGAGTCGGGCTGAACACCGCGAAGGACATGCAGCGCAGCGCCTGGAACCGGAAGGTCAAAGCCCTCGGGGCGGAGGAAATCATGATCGTCGCCCGCGAACCGCTCACCGGGGCCGCCCTCGAAGACGAAGAATCGGTGCGGCTGCTCCGCGGTGCGATCGCGCATCTGCGGGCGGAAGAGAAGGAAGTCTTCCTCCTGCGCCAGAACGGCGGCCTGACCTACGAGCAGATCGCCGAGATCCGCCAGGCCCCCGTGGGCACCGTGAAGACGCAGATGCGCTCCGCCCTGATGAAGCTCCGCCGGGCGCTGATCCCCGCCGACGATCCCGATCACTCGGATGCCTGATTCGATTTTTTACACCCGCGAGCGATGCTTGCGGATCCTTCCTCACTTCCCTCGCGGGAAGGAGCTTGTGCCATGTTGCATGAACCAAACGAACCGGACTGCCGGAACTGCGAGCCGATGCTGCTCGATCACGCCTATGGCCTGCTCGATGCGGCCGAGTCGGGCGCGGTCGTGGCGCATCTCGCGGCGTGCCCCGTGTGCGCGGCGGAAGTCGCCCGCATCGGGGGCCTTTTCCAGCGCGCCGCCATCGGGAACTTCCCCGGCGTCCGCTTCGATCCGAACCAAACGCCGAAGCCGACGGTCGAGCCGAAGCTCGCCCGGCCCGGTCGCACGGTCCAGAGTTCGTGGATCAAATGGACCGTCGCCGCGACGGTGCTGCTCGCCGCGACCGCCCTCGGCGGACCGTCGCTCGTCGATGCCCTCGGCTACGCCCGCTACCGTCAGCCGGTCGATCGCGAACTCGCCCAACTCCAATCCATCGATGCCCAGCGGACGCAACTGCGCGACGAGATCGCCCGCAAGAAGAAGGCGGCCGAGGACCGCGTGAAGGATGGCAAGACGAAGCAGAGCACCCTCGAAACGCAGTGGATCGCGGCCGAAGCGGAAGCTTTGAAGCGCGCCGCGGAGCGCCCGTTCCAAGTGCAGCTCACCGGGCCGGGCACGGCGATCCCCGGCGCCCCGAACGAGTACCGCATCCACGTCACCGATGGCCGCGGCCGGCCGCAGACGGCGACCATCGAAGCCAGCGTGAAGGACGCCGCCGGGAAGGAACTCTTCGCGAAGCGCTTCGACCCCGATAAGAACCCGGACGGCAACGTCCTCAAATTGCCCACCGGCATGTGGAATCAGGCCAAGGCCGATACCGATGTCTTCCTGCACGTCTCGGTCGTCGATGCCAAAACCGGCACGCGCTCCGACCTCACCGAAAACCTGCGGATGCTCGAGCCGGTCTACACGACTTTCCTCACGACCGACAAGCCGATGTACCGCCCCGGAGAAGTCGTCTTCTTCCGCTCGCTTACGCTCGACCGCTCCAAGTTCCTCCCGCCGCAAACGGAAACGCACCTGCGGTACGAGATCCTCGCGCCGTCGGGCCAAGTCCTCGCCGGTTCCGAGATCGACGGTCTCGCCAAACCGGCGACGGTGAATCCGGCAGGCCAACTGTCGCCGATCATCGGGCCGGATGGCCAGCCGGTCCGCGGCGTCGGCTGCGGGGCCTTTCCGCTCACCGAGGATCTCGCCGGCGGCGAGTACACGCTGAAGGTCTGGAACGTTCCCGGCGTGACCGAAGCGCGCAAGTCCCCCGGGAAGCCGCTCGCCGAGCGGAAGTTCCTCGTCAACAAGTACACGCCCGATCGCCTCCTGAAGAAGCTCGAATACGACGGCAAGACCTACGGCCCCGGCGACACCGTCGCGGTCAAGTTCGACCTCAAGGATCAGGCCCTGCCCCTCGGCGGCGCTGCTCTCGACATCGCGGTCACGGTCGATGGCGAGTCGATCAAACTCGCCGTCTCCCCGGCCAAGACCGAGAGCGATGGCACCGCGTCGCTGAAGTTCACGCTGCCGAAGAAGGACGAAATCCGCGACGCCAGCGTGAGCATTACGGCGACCGCGAAGGGGATCACCGAAACGATCACGCGCAAGGTGCCGCTGAGCACGCGCAAGCTGAACGTCGAATTCTTCCCGGAAGGGGGCGAACTGATCGCCGGGGTGCCGAACCGCGTCTACTTCCGGGCGACCACGACCTTCGGCAAACCGGCCGACATCGCGGGGATGCTCACCGATGGCACCCGCGATCTCGCGGCCATCGCCACGCTCACCGACGCCGATCAACCGGGTGCGAACCAGGGCTTCGGCCGCTTCGATTTCACCCCCGTCGCCGGTCGGAAGTACGCCGTGCGGCTCGACAAGCCGACGGGCATTCACCAGCCGCTGCAAGCTCCGCCGTCCGACATCCGTGCGGCCGCACTCGGCGCAGCCATGCTGCTCAATCAGCGCGGCTATGTATTGCCCGCGTCGAAGGACAAGGGCGTCGTCCTGCAAGTTCCCGGCGGCGTCTTGAAGCCCGATCAGCCCATCGCCGTGAAGCTCTGGTCGGTCGGATCGGATCGCACCGTCCTCGTCGGAGCGTACTCGCGCGGTCGTCCGGTGGCGCACACCACCGTGAAGCTCGAAGCCGGGAAGGCGACCGATGCGACGTTGATCGTCACCGATGCCAAGCTCGGCGGCGTCACGCGGATCACCGTCTTCGATGTGCCCGATGGCGAGGCCGTCGGCCGCGATGACCTCAAGCCCCTCGCGGAACGACTCATCTACCGCGAGCCGGGCGAGACGCTCAAGCTCGCGTACACCGCGAAGAAGCCGGGCACCGACACGGCGATTCGCACCTTCACCCCCGGCAGTCGCGTGGCCCTCGAACTGAGTGCGACCGACGAAGCCGATGCGCCGAAGGCCGCGATCCTCTGGACCGCCGTGGTCAACGAGAGCGTGCTGACGATGGCCGACGAAAAGACGCACCGGCTGCTGCCGACGCACTTCCTGCTGTCGGGCGAAGTCCAGAAGGGCGACCAACTCGAACACGCCGACTTCCTGCTGACGAAGCATCCGAAGGCGGCCGAGTCGCTCGACCTCTTGCTCGGTACGCAGGGCTGGCGCCGCTTCGCGGAGCAGGCTCCGGCCCAGTTCCGCAACACCGTGCCGGCCGAAGATGCCGAGAAGCTGATGCTCGTCGCCGCGACCCCCGGCCCGATCCCGACCGGCTGGCGGACGCAGGTCCACAAAGTCTTCGACGAGTACTGGCCGAAGTACGAAGCGAGCCTGCTCGAACTCGAAGCGGCCGAGCGCGACCAGTTCGCGCTTCTCCGCAGCGGCGACGCCGAAGCCGACCTGCAAAAGGCCGACTTGGAATACGTCGTCAAGTTGAACGACTTCGGCAAGCAAGCGGTCGAGTTGGAAGCGTTCGACAGTTCGCTGCAATCGCGGCGGAACTCGCTGCCACTCTACTTGATTCCGCTCATCGGTTTGGCGGGGGCCTTCTTCACGACGCGGACGTTCGCCTTCCGCACGGGCGCCCCGGAACGCCGGACGCTCGGCTGGGCCTCGTTCGCCATGCTCTTGGTCGCCGGGTTCCTCGGCGGCGTCTCGGCGTGGACCGGCCGCGACAACGAATCGTGGCGGGCCATGGCGCAAGTGGCGCCGAAGCCCCAGCGCGACGCTTGGTATCAGATGGGCGGCAAGAAGCCGGCGATGGCCGCTGCTCCGGCGATGAAGCCCACGGATGGGATCGAGTGGCAGATGCCGGTCGGGGTTGCCGAGGGCGCCGAACCGCGCAAGGATGTCAAGAACTTCGGTCGGCACGCGGATGACCGCAATCGCTTCGAGAACGGCGTTGGCGGCGGGGCCTTCGCGCCGGCTCCCGCCGGTCCGGGCGGCATCGGACTCAAGATGGCTCGCCCCTTCGGTGCGCCGACGGCGATGATGCCTCCGATGCCCGGAATGGCCGGCGGCCGTGGGGCCGCGAAGGCTCTACAGCAAGCCGATGGCAAGCCCGGTGCGAGACAACTCCGGGCCGAAAAGGAGGGCGAGTTCAATCGCCGTTTCGCCGACAAGGCCCAACTCCAAGAACGACTCGCAACACTCGACCCCCCCGTCTCGGCGAACCAGCGCTTCGGCGAGTTCCTGCAGAAGCGCAGCGCCGACCTGGCGAAATCGAAGGGCGAACAGCAAGGGATGCCGAACGCGCTGGGCCTCACGCCGAGCCTCATCCCGCAGGTGCCGTCGCTCGTCGTCCGCGAGTACGCCCACAGCCGCATCGAACAGGTCGGCGAAGACGAGCGGACCCGCACCGACTTCACGGAAACGCTCCTCTGGCAGCCCGTTCTCGTGACGCCGACGAACGGCAAGCTCACGGTCGAGTTCACCCTGAGCGACGCCATCAATCCGTACCGGGTGCTGGTGGCCGGGCACACGCTCGACGGCCGGATCGGGGCCATCATCGGCACGCTCGAAGTGCGCAAGCCATTCTCGCTCGATCCGAAACTGCCCATCGAAATCGGGAGTAGCGACAAGCTCGATGTCGTCGTGATGGGGACGAACAACACCGACGGCGCCCTCGAAGGCAAAGTCACCGTGAAGCCAAGTGGATTGAAGCTCGTCGGCAACGACCTCGTCACGGTCGAACTCCCCGCCAACGGCGGCGGTCGCAAGATCGTCCGGCTCACCCCGGAGAAGCTCGACGGCCCGCTGAGCCTGAAATTGGAAGGCAAAGCCGGGGCCTTCCGCGATGCCGTGGAACGCAGCTTCACCGTGGTCGCCGACGGCTTCCCCGCCGTTGGGTCGCACTCGGACGTTCTGGAATCGAGCGTCGCGGCGAAGCTGAAACTCCCCGAACTGCTCGTGCCCGGCACGCTCAAACTCCGCGTCGCGGTCTATCCGAATACGCTCTCCGAAGTGCAGAGCGGACTCGACGGCCTCCTCCGCGAACCCTACGGCTGCTTCGAGCAGACGAGCACCTCGAACTATCCGAACGTGCTCGTGCTCGACTACCTCACCGAGACGAACCAGGCCAAGCCGGACGTCAGCAAGCGGGCCAAGGACCTCCTCGACAAGGGCTACGCGAAGCTCACGAGCTTCGAGTGCGCCCAGCCGAGCGAACCCGGTCGCAAAGGCTACGAGTGGTTCGGCGGCACGGCCCCGCCGCACGAGGCGCTGACCGCCTATGGCCTGCTCCAGTTCACCGACATGGCCCGCGTCCACCCCGTCGATGCTGCGATGGTGAAGCGGACGAAGGAGTACTTGCTGAGCCGCCGCGACGGCAAGGGCGGCTTCGAGCGCAACGCCCGCGCCCTCGACTCCTTCGGCTACGCCCCGATCCCGATCACCGA
>JAYVTJ010000316.1:0-6036 GCA_043774415.1 Fimbriiglobus sp.
TCGCTGTCGCGGGCGCGGTGACTCGGAATTGCGTCGCCGTCGCCGGGGTGATCGTGATCGTCGTCCTGGCCGCCGGCAGAAGCGGCGATGTGGCGGACAGTGTCTGTACCCCGGCCACGAGGAGGATGCCGGCACCGGCGATCGTATGCTGGCCCGCATCGGCGGCGGTAAAGGTGTAGGAAGTCGCCACGGCCGGGTTCAGCGGATTGAAGAAGCCGACCGTACCCAGGAAGTCGGTGGCGACATGGCCGTTAGCGTCGAGGGTCGTCACGGTGACGGCGAACGGCTGGCCCGCGACCGCGGTGGCCGGAGCGCTCAGACTCAATTGCGCGGCGCTGCCCGCCAGCGCGGCATCGTTCTTGGCGTTTTCCATCACCGTCGCGCCGGCGCCGAAACCGGTGGCCACGGCGTCCATGGCTCCGTCGCCGTTGAAATCGCCGAGCGCCAAGTAGCTGCCGTTGAAGCCGGCGTTGCTCTGAATGGCGTAGAACGAACCGTCACTGCGGCCGAGTTCGACCTGGCCATTGGCCTCGATCAGGTCGAGGTGACCGTCGCCGTTGAAGTCGGCGGTTTCGATCTGAGACGAGCCGCCGTTGGGCATGCTGTAGGCGTGCGGGGCCTGGAACGTGCCGTCGCCGTTGCCGAAGCTGACGCTGAACTGGTTGCTGATGTAGGAGTTGAGTACCACCACGTCGGCATTGCCGTCCCCATTGAAGTCGCCGACGGTTTCGCGGAACGGGGCCGTTCCGGCGTAGAACGACCGGGCGGACTGGAACGTGCCGTCGCCGTTGCCGAGGAGCGTGGCGATCCCCCCTTGGCTCGACTGGTTGGCCGTGACCAAGTCGAGTTTGCCGTCGTGGTTGAGATCGACGACGTTCACGTCCTGAGCGCCGAGTCCGGCCGAGTAAGACTGCGCCGGCAGAAACGTGCCGTCGCCATTGTTCTTGAGAACGAACAGCGTGCCGCCGTAGCCGGTCGAAGCCCCGACGAGGTCAATCGCACCGTCGCCGTTGAAATCCCCCTTGGCGAGCCGATTGACGTACGCGCCCGTTTGGTAAGAGACGCGTGGTTGAAATGTGCCGTCGCCGTTGCCCATCAGAATGTCAATCGAGGTCCCGCCGATCGCGTTCGCGGCCAGATCGAGCTTGCCGTCGTGGTTGAAGTCTCCGACTACCATCGCCCAGGACCCGGCGGTCGTCGCGGTCGCGATGACCGGCTGGAACGTGCCGTCTCCGTTGCCGAGCGCCACGCTGATGGTGTTGTTCAGGTTGGAGACCGCGATGTCCTGCCGGCCGTCGCCGTTGAAATCGCCGACGGCGACCGAACCTTCGGAGGCTCCGGCCGCGACGCCGAACGGCGTCAGGAAGGCGGGCACCGTCCGATCTTCGAGATACTCGAGCCGCAGTTGACTCCGAACGGCCCGGCGACTCCGGCGGTTCGCTTCGCCCGATCGACCGAGTAGCTTCCGACACCAGGATGTGAACATCACTCATCTCCGCGGGATGCGAGAAAAACAGAGGGGTACGATCGTGCCGACGCACGGCCGCCGACAGTTCCATCAGCGACGGTGGATCGAGAGGACAAGAATCGGGGAAAAAATTCGGCTGCACTCCCGAATCGACGAATCTCGAATTTTTCTGTCCCACGTCCCCCGCGATGAGGATGTCTCTTGTGCGGGCGATCCGATAGGCGGCTTGCGGGCGTTGGCGTGAGGGGTAAAGTGGAATGATTCATTCCGGGGAATCGCAGGGGTTCGACCGTGCCGGAGGGGCAGCCGTTCCGCGAGCTGATCCGGGGTGTCCGCAACCGCGATCCGGAGGCCGCGCGCGAATTGGTCTCGCGCTACGAGAGCGCCATCCGCCGGGTGGTCCGCATCCGGATGCGCGACGCGGGCATGCGGAGATTGCTCGATTCCACCGACATCTGCCAATCGGTCCTGGCGAGTTTCTTCATCCGGACGGCGCTCGGGCAGTACGAGGTCGATACGCCCGGGCAATTGCTGAATCTGCTGACCGCGATCGCCCGCAACAAGTTGACCAACCAGGCGCAGCGCCTGCAGGCCCAACGCCGCGACATCCGACGCGATACCGGAGCCGGGGACGAGAGCCCGCCGATCGCGGACGACGCTTCGGACCCGAGCGAACAGGCGTCGTCCCGGGAACTCCTTGAGAAAGTGCGGGAGCGGCTCGAGCCGCAGGAGCTCTACTTGGCCGATCAGCGCTCGCAGGGTCGGAGTTGGCGCGAACTGGCGGACGAACTCGGCGGTACGGACGCGGCCCTCCGGAAGAAACTGACGCGGGCGCTGAACCGCGTCATGGCCGGCCTGGGACTCGGAGACGAAGGCGATGACTAGGACTTCGGAAAACCGACTCGATTCGCTTCTCGACCGGCAGAGCCGGGCGTGGCATGCCGGCGCAAGACCGAGCATCGAAGAACTGGTCGCGGGCTCGACCCACCACGGCGATCGGGAATCCCTCCTCGACATCATCTACAACGAGATCGTGGCCCGCGAAGATCGCGGAGAAAAGCCCACGGCGGACGAGTACGTGCGGCGTTACCCGCAACTCCGGGTCGATCTCGAACTGCATTTCGAAGTCCACACCGCTATGGACGATGCCGCGCTGGCCGAGACGCCCCGGCTCGACTGCGGGATCACGCTGCCCGATTTGGCCGCAGTCGGGGAACTTCCCGATCCGCCGGATTATCGGCTCATCCAACTGCTCGGCCGCGGCGGAATGGGCATCGTCTACAAGGCCGTGCACCGGCGCCTCCGTCGCGTTGTCGCCCTGAAAATGTTCGAAGCGGGGCGGATCCCGACGGCGCGGGAGATCGTGCGATTCCGGACCGAAGCGGAAGCCATCGCCCGCCTCCAGCATCCGAATATCGTGCAGATCTTCGAAATCGGCGAGCACGGCGGGTTGCCGTTCCTCGCGCTCGAACTCGCGGACGATGGCACGCTCGCGCATCGCCTCCAGCAGTTGCCGTACTCACCACAGCCCGCCGCCGAGTTGATCGAAACGCTGGCCCGCGCGGTCGAACACGCCCACGGCCAGGGCATCGTCCACCGCGATTTGAAACCGGCGAACATCCTCTTCGCCGGCGGGGGGATCCCGAAAATCACCGACTTCGGACTGGCGAAGATCCTCCTCGACGACGGAGCGGACTCGCCGCGCGACGCGACCCGCAGCGGGGAAGCGATCGGCACGCCCCGCTACATGGCCCCGGAGCAGGCAGCCGGCCGCCACGACCTCATCGGGCCGGGCACCGATGTCTACGCACTCGGCACCCTGCTCTACGAATGCCTGACGGGGCAGGTCCCCTTCGTGTCGTCGAGCGTCGTCGATACCGTCGAGAAAATCCGCAACGATGAACCGGCGTCGCCCCGGCATCTGCAACCGGCGATCCCGCGCGATCTGGCGACGATTTGTTTGCACTGCTTGCAGAAGAATCCGGATCGACGCTATGCGAGCGCCGGTGCGCTGGCGGATGATCTCCGGCAATACCTGAAGGGAGAGCCCATCGCCGCCCGCCCGACACCCGCGTGGGAGCACGCTTGGAAATGGTGTCGCCGCCGGCCCACTCGCGCCGCCCTGATCGCCGTAGGGCTCTCGTCGATCCTCGCCGGGATCATTGCGGCGGGAGTATTGGATCACGTCGAGCAAGAGCGGATTGCGAACGAGCGCGAGGTCGTCGAAACCCTGATGAAGCGGGCTCAGGAGGCCCTTTACCTCGGCGACGACATCGCGGCGGAGAGTCTCTTTCGCCAAGCGTGGATCAAAGTGCAGGGCGAACCCGCTCTCCGGGACTACCGGACGGGCGTCGCGGGCTGGCTCGACCACAGCCATCAGGCCGTCAACCACCAAACCTGGAAGCGGCGCATTCCTCCGCGCGACTCCGATGACCTGCGGGACGAAGCGCTGGTGCAAAGCCTCCTGCTCGATCCGCGAGTCTCCCAGCCGCTGAAAGCGGCCCGGCGGGCGATCGCGGCCGCGTTCGCGCTCACTCTGCCGAACGATCCGGCCTGGCGCCCAGAACGCGAGCAGTTGATGCTGCTCGAAGCGGACCTGATTCTCCTCGAATCCGGAGCGGGTCAGGCCTTGGCCTTCCTCGACGTCGCAAAAGAGTTCCGGTCCCGGATCTCGCACAACCACCGGGCGCGCTATCTGGACCTGATCGGGCGCGAGGACGAAGCGGTCGCAGAACGGACCCATGCGCTGCAGTTCCCGCCTGCGGTCCAAGCGGAGCGATTCCTGCTCGGCGCGGAGCTACTCCGGCGGAAGGACTACACCGGTGCGAACCGGGAATTGGAAGCCGTGCTCGACGCCGCCCCCGAGCATTTCACGGCCCGGCTCTTCCTCGCGATCGGCGCGCTCCACCTCGATCGCCCCGGCGAGGCGAAAGTCGGGCTGACGGCGTGCATTGCGCAGCGGCCGCGCTTCGCTTGGAATTACTACTACCGGAGCCAAGTGTTGCAGAAACTCGGCGACCTCGAGGCGGCAAAACGCGACTCGGAGCGCGAGGCGAATCTGGCTTCCCGCCCACCGGGTAACTGAGCGGCGTAGAATTCAACTTCCGAGTGGGGGATTCGCCAACATGTTTCGACATCGGGTGCTCTCTCGTGCCGACCGGAAATTCCCTCGGCGGGGCTTCACACTGATCGAGCTTTTGGTCATCATCGCGATCATCGGCACGCTGATCGGCCTACTGCTGCCCGCCGTGCAGAAGGTCCGCGCCGCCGTCACCCAAACCCAGTGCCAGAACAACCTCAAAAACATCGGCTTGGCCTGCCACAACTACCAGAGCACATACGGGTCGTATCCCCGGAACACCACGCGGCCGCGCGGGACGACGGCGGTCAACGGCCAACCCGCCGGCAACCTGAGCGCGTGGAAGAGCGGGAGCTACGAATCGTGGCTGCGGCAAGTCGCGCCCTTCATCGAACAGTCGAACGCCCGGGTGCAGGACTCGATCAGGATCATCGGTTGCCCGGCCGACCCGCGGGGCCAGAACTACACGATTCCCTCCTACGGCTTCACCTGGTACGTCGGCGTTTATTCAAATCCCGATGCTGAGAACAGCGGGATCATTGTCGACGACTCGAAACTGAAGGTTGCGTATCGGATCACTCCCGAATCGGTGACGGACGGATTGGCGAATACCCTCCTTTTGGCCGAACGCCCACCGCCGGCCGACGGAAAATGGGGCTGGTGGGACTCGGCCTGCTGCATCGAGGACTCCATCTCGCAGATCCGGGGCGACCCCAGGGTTTACAGTTCCAGCGATTTCGGAAATTGCGCCAAACCGGCGACCTTCCGTGCGGGCAACGTGCAAGACAACTGCTCGTTCAACGCGATCTCGGCGCTCCATGCGACGAGCGGCAACTTCTGCATGGGGGACGGAAGCGTCCGCAGCATGACTTTCGCAAGCGGCACTCGCGTTCTCGGGAACACGACGCTCCTCGAAGCCCTGGCGTCCCGGAGCGGCGGAGAAGTCCTCGCGGTCGACTACTGAGGCCGCGTCGTCGAGAGAGGACCGCGTACGATTCGACGACGTTGGTCTGCCCCGCTCTGGTCACTGTTGCAGCGACCATCTGCGGTTCAATGTCTAGCCAAAGCCTGTTATTGACTTTGCCGTCGTGTTTTCAGGTGGTTCAGGTAATTTCGGCTTGACATTGGTCAAAACTCCCTATTCCTTCTGCGTTCCATCGAATGTTCCGCAATCGAGGCGCAGGATGTTAACCCGCCGGTCCCCTGTTCGAACCTTCCGGATAGGCTCCGAGAGGAAACGGGTCGGTAACTCGGAGGGGTGTGTTAACCAGAGAGTCAGAGAGTTTTTCGTCCAGACCCGCCCACGACGAGCCGAAACGGGGGTGTTCCTCTCGGGACCCCTTCGGTCTCTCTCGAAACGGAGAGTTTTCGCCCGCGCCGCTCGAAGTGCCTAGTCTCGTTTCGAGTTCAGTGTAGCGCGGCCGTTGGAGTTCGGGTACACCGGAGGCATCCGTAGGGGGGATGCCATGAAGCCGTATTCGATGGATTT
>JAYVTJ010000317.1:0-1867 GCA_043774415.1 Fimbriiglobus sp.
GTCGAAGGCGAGCACTCCGGAATTCCCCGAGATCAACCAAGACAATTATTACCACCTCGGCAACTTCCACCACGTCGTGCCGGCACCGCTGGAATTGACCGTCGACAACTTCAACGAGATCGAACACAGCGGTACGGTCCACGACACCTTCGGCTACGACCTCGCCCGGATGCACGAGGTGAAAGTGAACTTCGAGCCGAGCGATGACACCGTGAAGGTCACGAACGTCGGGCCGACGAAGACGCTCTTCAAGCCGCTCGCATGGATCCTCGGCATCCGCAAGGGCGACCTCTTCCACGATCACTGGACGACGCACTTCTCCCCCGTCTACAGCGTGTACGACCACTGGTGGACCTCGCCCGACGGCAGCCGGGAATCGATGATGCGCTGGCGTCTCTACATGTTCTTCTGGCCCATCGACGCCGAGAAGACCGCCGTGACTTCGTTCGTGTATGCAAAGAGCCGCTTCCCCGGTCCGGCCGGTGGCCTGCGCATTTCGAAGTGGATTTTCCGGCGCGAAGTGGACCGCGAAGTGCGGCAGGACATCGCGATGCTCGAGCACATGGCCGACAAGAATCCGAACATCGACGGCATGAAGCTGAGCCGGTTCGACCGCGTGCTCGGGCTGACGCGCGAGCGCATCCAGCGGATTTACCGCGGCGTTCCGGCGGGGCGCATTCCGCTGGCTTCGTGATGGGGCTGTGTATCGTTAGCCCGACGCGCCAGCGAGGGCGGCGAACCGGTTTACGCTTCGAGCATGGCAACTCCGTTTCCCCCAAGGTCGCCCTCGCTGGCGCGTCGGGCTAACATGACGGCACCATAACATTTCACAACCCGGCGGGGTGCGACGTGGGCCTCTTTTCCCCCCGGCTGCCGCTGGGCGCCATCGTGCAGTGGTGCCGCGCGCTCCGGCACGGCATCGACATCGGCCTGTCGCCGGTGCGGATCTTCAAGCAGCAGGCGAAGTCCGGCCCGAGTTCGGCGCGCGACCTGGCGAAGCTCATCGCCGAGCGGTTGGCGCAGGGGAGTTCGCTCGAAGCCGCGATGAAACCCGACCGCTCGAAGTTCCCGCCGCTGATGATCGAACTGGTCGCCGTCGGCGAGAAGACCGGCCGTTTGACCGAGACGTTCGAAGAACTCGAACGCTACTTCGAGCAGTCGGTGTCGGCGCGGAAGCTGTTCCACGGCTCGCTCATCTGGCCGGGATTTATGTACTTTTCGGGCGTCTGCGTCATCGCGCTCATGCTCTTCATCCTGGGCGCCCTCGCCCCGGCGGACGGCAAAGGGGCGTTCAACCCGCTCGGGACATTCCTCAGCGGATCGCGCGGCGCGGCGGTCGTACTCGCCCTCGGCTTCGGCTTCGCAGGTTTTATCATCGGCGCGTACCTGTTCCTCCGCGACAACGACCCGCTGCGGGCCAAGTTCGAAGCGGTGGCGCTGTCGATCCCCGGCCTCTCCGGCTGCTTCCGGGCCTTCGCGCTCCAGCGCTTCAGCATGGCCCTGCACATGACGAGCGAAGCCGGGATGAACGCCGACGAAGCGCTGGCCTACAGCTTCCGCGCGACGACGAACGGGGCGTATTTGAAGGTCGCTCCCACGGCGGTGAAACTGGCGCAGGGCGGCCGCGCGATCGACAAGATTCTGGCCGGATGCGACCGCAAACTCTTCCCCGAAGAGTTCCTCGATTCGGTCGCGGTCGGCGTGGTCACGGGCTCGCTCGCGGAGGTGATGGCGAAGCAATCCGAGCAGTACCGCGACGAAGCGGGCCGGAAACTGAAGTGGCTGACGATGCTCGCCGGCGGTTCGGTCTACGCGATGGTCGGGCGGATGATCATCGTCGTGATCATCCGCATGGTGATGAGCATCG
>JAYVTJ010000318.1:0-2575 GCA_043774415.1 Fimbriiglobus sp.
CGGAATTCGGAGTGAAGAGCCTTCATTCCGCACTCCGAATTCCGCACTCCGAACTTCACGAGAGGCTGTTGAATTTGCGGATGAACCATTCGAGCGAAAAGAGCACGATCAGCAGGATCAGCGCGGGCCAGTTCCAGAGCACGATCTCGTTCCGCTGCACCAGCGGCGGGCCTTCCTTCGGCTGCACGTTCCGCACGAGCGTGTGCAACTGCTCCTCGCGGTAGAAGCGGCCGGGGTTCGATTCCTCGCCCGACTTCGCCGCCAAGTCGATCATCTCCCCTTCGGCCAACCCGCCCGGCGCCAATTCGTGCCCCGGCGGCAGGTTCACGCGGTACTCGAGCGACGCCGTCTCCGTGGCGTTCTCGACCTTCAACGCGAAGCGACCGAGGCGGTTGAACGGGATCGTCGCCACGTATTCGCCCGGTTGCCCCGGCAGCGATTTCAGTTCGACGGGGAACGAGCGATCCTTGTCGTCGGCATCGACATCGAGGCGCTCGACGCGGGCGCCGATGCGGTCGGTGACGAGCGGCTTCAAATCCTGGCTGTAGAGCCGGGCGTAGACCTGTGCCGTCTTGCCGAAGGTCGGCTCCGGCGTGTCGAGCGAGAGCTGCGTGAGCTTCGTGCCGAGCGTCCGCGGCACCCCGGTCATGTAGATGGCCTGCGCCCAGAAGCGGCCGAAGAACTGGTCGGCCGTGTTGTAGCGCCACCGCCACGTTTCGTCGATGCCGGAGTAGAGCACGACGCCCTTCCCGTAGTAGTGGGTCGCCACCAGTGGCATCGGCTTGTCATCGGTCGTCTTCTCCGTCGGATGGACGAGGTAGACTTCCGACGCCGGCTTCAGCTTCTTGACGGGATAGTGCCAGAAGAGTTCGGGCAGCTCCGTCCAGAGTTTCTTGTTCTGTTCGGGGTTGTCGTCCAAGCTCAGCAGCAGCGAACGCGAACCGTGCGGCGTGACGACGGGACGAAAGCCTTCGGTCCGCTTGCCGCTGTCGGTGACGAACGTCGCCTTGTCGAACTCCACCGGCAGCACGTCGGCGAGCGCAGTGCCGAGCCAGGAGGACGGCCCGTTCCCTTTGCCGGCGATATGGATCATCCCGCCGCCTTCGCTGACGAAGTCGCGGATCGTCTCCTGCTGCTCGCGCGTGAAGTACGATGCGGGGACATCACCCAGAATCAGCAGGTCGAACTCGGAGAGCTTCTGGCGGTTTTCGGGGAAGGCCGGGAGGAACGGGTGCTCCTCGCTCTCGGACTTCATCGCGCGCGGGTCGCCCTCCGTGAGGATGAACTTGGCGGCGATCCGCTTCTTGTCCGCCATCAGCCCGCGCTGGATGAATTTGAAGTCCCAGCGCGGCTGCGAATCGACCATCAGCACTTTGATCTTGCGATCGACGACGCGGACCGACTTGGTCAGTTCGTCGCTGTAGATTTCCTCCGAGCCGCCGGCGCGCGGTACGCGCACCTTCACGCTCGTCACCAGATCCTGCTTGCCGGCGAGGGCGTCGGCTTTGTTCGGCACGAAGCTCAGCATCTCACGGATGTCGTCCCCTTCCTTGAGGTCGATGCTCTTCGCGAGCACCTCCCGGCCGTTGAGCTTCACGCTCAACTCGACCTTCGCCCCCGGTTCGAAACCCTTGGCCCGGAAGCGCACGGGGATGATCGAACTGTCGTCGACGAAGAGGTTTTCCTGGGCCTGCACATCGCGAATCTGCAGCTGGCCGTAGGCCGAGCTGCCGACGCCGTAGATGTGCAGCGGAACCTTGAGTTCGCCGCAGCGCCGGGCGAGTTCCGCCAGGCTCTTGCCGCTGGCGTTTTCGCGCCCGTCGGTGACGAGGACCACCGCCGCGGGGAGTTCGGCTTCATCGCGGTTGAGCAGGTCGAACAGCCCATCGACGAGGGCGGTCTGATCGTCCTTGCCGTCGAGTTTGTCGAGCCAGTTGAGGGCCCGCGGATCCTGCGCCGAACGCTTCGACCCGAATGAGGCGACTTCGAGCGACCCCTTGCCGCGGAGCTGTTCGAGCAGATTCAGCCGGGGATTCTCGAGGACCTTCTTCGCGATCTCCAATCGGCTCGGCTTATCGGGCACGTTCGCCGGCAGCGCGCCAATGTCGGTCGGGATGGCGGCGTCCGGGGCGGCGAGATCGTAGGCAACTGCGACGCGGTAGCGATCGGCGATATTCGTGCGGGCATCCTTGTTGAGCATGCTCTGGCTGTTGTCGATCATCACCGCGACGGGCCGGTGCCGCGTCGTGGTCGTCTGCTGCACCCACGTCGGCCGGAGGAGCAGGAAGAGGATGAAGGTGAGCGTGAAGCAGCGGACGCCGGCGAGGACGAGGCGGACGATCAGCGGGACGAGCTTCGATTCGCGCCAGTAGAGGTAGAGGACGCCGACGCAGGCCGCGAGGGCGAGCAGCGCCGCGACCGGCCACAGGAACCAGCCCCGCAGTTTGAGCGGGAATTCCATCGCCGCGAATAGCATCGGATCGGTCATTCGGCCCTTTCGTAGGTCACGCTCCGCGTGACGCCACCGTCCAATTTCCTGTACGCCGATTCATTGCCGCGTCACGCGGAGCGTGAC
>JAYVTJ010000319.1:0-2874 GCA_043774415.1 Fimbriiglobus sp.
TGGATTTGCTGAGCATGCCGGAGGTGGCAGGCATCGTGATAAGTCGCCCGGATGCGCAGCGGGTGCGTCGGCTTCACGAGGCCGAGCGAGTAGAGGAACTCGGAGACGTCGCGGACCTTCGCTTGGAATTGCTTCCCCTCTTCGGGAGTGGCGCTGGCGTGGAGGAGATGAGCGTAGTCTTTCAGCATGGCTCCACACCCAGCGGCATTCGTGATGATGGCATCGAGTTCCTGCCACTTCGGGCCGTTCACTCCGAATGCCGCGCAGTTGTCGGCCGCGAGCTCGCGGGCGATGTCTTCTTCGCCGCTGTGGTAGTGGAGCGCCCCGCAGCAACCCTGGCTCTTCGGAATCCAGACGTCGCAGCCGTTGGCCTGGAGAACCTTCGCCGTGGCGTAGTTCGTCTGCGGGTAGAGCCCATCGGCGACGCAGCCGAGGAAGAGGCCGACCTTGGCCCGGCGCGGCCCGATGGCGGGGAGCATCTCCGGCAAACTGCCGTAGTGGCGCTTCAGCGGCGGCAGCATCCCGTGCATCGTGCGGAGCGACTTCGGCAGCAGCTTCAGCGCGCCCGACTTCTGCATCAGCCAGTCGAGGCCCGTCCACTGTGCCAGTCGCGCCGGGGCCAACGCCAGCCGGGTGCGGATGCGGCTCGGGAAGATCTTGAAGAGCATCTGCCGCTGGATCCAGTTGAGCGAGCGCGTGCTGCGGCCGGGATCGAGGTGCTCCATGTGCTCGCGGAACGGCTCGATGAGCTTGCCGTACTGCACCCCCGAGGGGCACGCCGTTTCGCACGCCCGACAGTTCAGGCAGAGGTCGAGGTGCCCCTTCACGGTGTCGTCGAGATCGAGCGCGCCGTCGATGACCTGGCGCATGAGGTAGATGCGGCCGCGCGGCGAATCGGCCTCGTTGCCCGTCTCCACGTAGGTGGGGCAGGCCGCCGTGCAGAGGCCGCAGTGGACGCAGTCGAGGATGAGTTCGTAATCGATGTCCGGCTTGGCCGCGGTCATCGGGAGGGAAGTTTTGGCCGGGGCCAGAGACGCCATGGGAGTGCCAGAAGGGTTCGAGAATTACCGCGCACCGCCGCTGCGGGCATTGTACTATTCCCGCATCGCAAGACGCGATCGCGCCCCGTCCGGCTTCGGCCGGGCGGCGCGATTGTGCGGAATTCCGGCGCTTTCCGCTTGACCCGGAGGCCATTTGGCCTTTCTCTGTAGGGGTATCGGATCGCGCCGCGGAACTCTCCGGGCCCGGTCCGCGTCCGAACTTGTCCCATCCCGTCTGGACTCAGGATTCCCCATGCTCCGCTCGACCCCGATGCTATCCCCGACCGGCCGGGTCGTCCTCGCCCTGTTCGCGGCCCTCGTGCTCTTCTTCTCGACTCCGAACGTGTCCCACGCCCAGGATGCCGAGCCGGCGAAGCCCGCCGCCGAGGCCAAGTCGGGCGACAATATCTTCATCCACATCATCAAGTCGGTCGGCATCTTCTGGATCGTGCTGCTTCCCACGTCGCTCTGGCTCGTCGCCATCGTGGTGCTCCTCATCCTCGACCTCCGCGGCGGCTCGGCCATCCCCGCCGGCTTCGTGGACGAATTCACCGACATCGTGAACAAGCGGAAGTTCAAAGAGGCCTTCGACATGGCGAAGAACGATCCCTCGTTCCTCGGCCGCGTGCTCACGGCCGGGATGGGCCGCCTGCAGTACGGCCTCGAAGATGCCCGCGAAGCGGCGCTCAACACGCTCGAATCGATCAAGTCGGACAAAGACCAGAAGAACAACTACACGGCCGTGATCGCGACGCTCGGGCCGCTGCTCGGCCTCGTCGGCACGGTGTTCGGGATGATCGAGGCGTTCATGGAACTCGCCACCGGCGACGCCAAGCCGGCCAAGCTCGCCGACGGCATCTCGCACGCCCTCTCGGTTACGCTCGTCGGGGTCGCCATCGCGGTCCCGGCCATCGCGATGAACACCTTCTTCCGCAACCGCATCACGCAGGTCTCGCTCGACGTCTCGCACGTCGCCGACGACCTGCTGACGCAGAGGTACCACAACTCGAAGAAGCCGGCGGCCGGCGCCCCGGTCGCGGCGGCGGTGGCAACACCGGCGCGGTGACAGAAATGCGGAGTTCGGAGTTCGGAGTGCGGAATCGAAGAACCGCACCGACGACGCCGAGTATTCCGATCTCGGTTTTCATTCCGCACTCCGAACTCCGAATTCCGCACTGGGTTGAACCATGAGTGGCCCATCCGGTCCCGATCGCTGCGAGCCGAACCTGACGCCCATGCTCGACATGGTGCTGCAGCTCGTCATGTTCTTCATGCTCTGCGCCAACTTCATCGCCGAAGAGACGAACGCCCTCGTCAAGCTGCCGGACGCCTCCGCGGCCCGGGCGCTCGACAAGACCCAAGACCGCACGGTTTTCATCAACCTCACGTACCCCGGCCCGGACAAGCACGGCAACCTCCAGCCGGAGACGCTGACGTTCAACGGCGGCACCCGCAAGACGGCCTGCTCGAACGCTTCGCAACTCGGGGACGAACTCGCCGCGCAGATGAAGCTCGACGAAGCCCGCGCCCAGCGGACCGAGAAGGGCAAGACCGAATGGGCCGCCGGCAAGGGGCGATCCCTCGTGATCCTCCGGGCCGACCTGCGCCACGATTACAAAAAAATCAACGAGATTCTCGCGGCCGCGCGCGGCGCCGGCTACACCGACATCCAGCTCCGGGCGATCCAGAAGAAATAGCCCTTCGTCATTCGTCCTTCGTCATTTTGGGAAAACCCGAATGCACGGCGGAGCCCGAATGACGAATCACGAATAACGAAGGACGAGAAGATGCACCGCAGGGGTCGCCAGCAGACGCCGGCCACGGAGCCCGATCT
>JAYVTJ010000320.1:0-10348 GCA_043774415.1 Fimbriiglobus sp.
TATAATTTCCCTATGAAGATCCTCAAGTATCCCCACCCCGCGCTGCGGGCCAATTGCAAGCCGCTGACGGGTCTCGACGAGGGCATCCGCACGGCCGCCCAGGAGATGCTCGCGCTGATGTACCGGCACGAGGGCTTGGGTCTCGCCGCCCCGCAGGTCGGCCTCGACTACCGCATGCTCGTCATCAACTTCAACGGCGACGCGATGAAGAGCGAGGCGGAACTCGTCGCGATCAACCCGGTCATCATCGAGACGAAAGGCGTCGTGAAGGACCGCGAGGGGTGCCTGAGCTTCCCCAATCTGTATCAGGACATCCGCCGCGGCAAGACGGTGAAGGTGCAGTTCTACGGCCTCGACGGCCAGCTCCGCGAGATGACCTGCTCGGACCTCGCTGCCCGCATCTGGCAGCACGAGATCGACCACCTCAACGGCGGGCTGTTCATCGACAAGATGGGCCCGCTGGCGCGGATGAGCAGCAAGCGCACGCTCGAAGAGTTCGTCGCCGACTTCGCCGAGGATGTGAAGAAGGGGAATCTGCCGGCGGGACTCGAACCGAAGATGTGATGGCTCCTATTCCCCCTCTCCGTATCGGAGAGGGGGTTAGGGGGTGAGGTCTGGCGTTGGAATTGAAGCGACCTTTTTCGCAGGCGGGAAGACCTCACTCCCCGGCCCCCTCTCCGAAACGGAGAGGGGGAGAAAGACACCCGATGCGCATAGTGATGATGGGCACCGGCACGTTCGCGGAGCCGACGTTCCAAGCGCTGATCGCGGCGGGGGAACGGGTCGTCGGGCTCGTCACGCAGCCGGAGCGCGACGCCGGCAACAAGCGCGGCAGCACGCGACAGACCGGCCTCGGCATGGCGAGCATCGCTGCCGCCGTCGGTATCCCCGTCATCCAGCCCGAGAGCATCAACACTCCCGAAGGCGTTGCGGCGCTGCGGGCCTTCGAGCCGGACTTGCTCGTCGTCGCGGCCTACGGGCAGATCCTGAAACCGGAGGTCATTGCGGCGCCGAAGCTCGGGGCGATCAACGTCCACGCGTCGCTGCTGCCGAAGTACCGCGGGGCGTCCCCCATCGCCCACGCCATCCGCGCCGGGGAGACCGTGTCGGGCGTCACAATCATCCGCATCACGCTCGGCCTCGACGCCGGGGACATGCTGAAGCGGGAAGCGCTCGCCATTCACCCGGGCGAAACCACCGGCGAACTCGAAGCCCGACTGGCGCCACTCGGCGCGCGACTCTGCCTCGATGTGATCCGCGCGATGAAGCTCGGCCCCGTCGCGGGAGAGAAGCAGGATCCGGCGCTCGTGACGAAGGCGCCGAAGTTCAAGAAGGAGCACGGCCTCATCGATTGGTCGAAGCCGGCGACCGAGATCGTAGATCACATCCGCGCCGTGCAGCCCTGGCCGACAGCGTTCACCTTCTTCCTGCGGCCCGGCCACGAACCGATGCGTGTGATCATCAGTCGCGCAACCGCGCTGCCTGGGGAGACAGCGGAACCCGGCGCCGTGCTCGATGGATTGAGAATCGGCACGGGCGCCGGACTTCAGCAGGTTGAAGAGATTCAGCCCGCCGGGAAGAAGAAGATGTCGGCCGCCGAGTTCCTGCGCGGCTATCCGGCGAAGCCGGGCGATCGCTTCGGCAGCGTTTGACAATTCGCCTTGCACGAACGCCCTCCACCCAATAACTTTGCATTGCAAAGCGAATTGGGATCGGAATTGCGGGGTGCGTTCGATGGCCGATCCGAATCTGCGCGAGAGCCGCCGGTGCCGGAGTGCGCACGGCCCGGCCGCTCTGCTGGCGCTGCTCGTTCCGGCGATCCTCTTCCCCGTCGGGCTGATCGCGCTGCCGTGCGAGGCGCGCTTCGCGTGGCTGAGCGGGCCGGCCGAGTTCCCGTGGGAATTCTGGGCCGTGGCGCTCTTCGGCTCCGTGGCCACCGCAGCGGGGATCGCCGATTGGCGCATCCACCGCTCGGGTGCGACCGTGGTCGGCGTCCGCGAGCACCGCGCCCATACCGCCGCCCTCGGCCTCGGCGGCCTTCCGCTCTTCCTGCTGATGGCGGCCGCGTCGCTCAGCCCGCGCCCGGTCCGCTTGCTGCTGCCGGTGCTCGTCGTGCTGATGCTCACGGTGGCGATCGTCTGCTACGACGAGTTCCGCTTCCACCGCCGCTGCGGCCGCGCCGAAGCGATCATGCACCGCGCACTGACCTTCGGCAACGGGATCGCGTTCCTCGCCTGGGCGCACTGGTGCTTCGTGCGCGGAGGCGCCGATGGCTGACGCGATCTCGGTCCGGAGGCTCTTGAACCGCGCCGCCGAACTCTACGACGAACCGGGCGGGGCGCTGGCCGCGAGTGCGGGCCGCGCGGGTCGGCACGGCTTCCGCTCGGGGGCCGAGTGGATGCGCCACGCGATGGAGACGATCCGGGGCACCCCGATTCCGCCGGCGCGGGCCGACTTCCACGCGCTCGGCATTCTGAAGTACGGCGCCGCGGGCGCGGTCGCACTCGGGTGGGCCATCGCCATTTTCTATCTGGAAGTTCCACTGCTCGCCGTCGTCTCCGCGCCGCTCTTCTACGCCGTCGAAGCGCAGGGCGTTTTCCTCTTCCCCGTCGCGCTCGACGGCAGCGCCCGGCCCTTCCGCGACGCCCGGCGCGAGACTGCCCGCGCCGGCGGCACCCTGCGCGTCATGGCCATCGTGATGCCCATCGCCGCCGTCATGCTCGCCGGCGGATTCGCGGGGCGGGGATTCCGGCGCTCGTGGTGCCTCGGCTGCCTGGCGGTCTGCGTTTGGTACGAAGCGCTCCGCGAGTCGGACGTCTCCGCCGCGTGAGGTGCGCATGCCTTTCGAGTTCGGCGCGGCCGGTCCGCTGCACATCCGCACCGAGCGCATCGCGCTCGCGATCCCCGCGCCGCTGCGGCTGCTCTACGCCAGCGATCTGCACCTCGGCCACCGCTGGACTGCGGCCGTGCCCGACTGGCTGTTGGACGCGGCGAAGATCGCACGGCCCGATCTGATCCTGCTCGGCGGCGATCTCGTGGACAATCGCAACGCTCTGCCCGAACTGCGCCGCGCCGTCGGCGCGCTGGTCTCCGTCGCGCCGGTCGGCGCGATCCCCGGCAATCACGATGAGCGCGCCGGCGTCGGACCTGTCGCGGCCGCAGTCCGCGCGGCGGGCGGGCGCTGGCTCCCGGACGAGCCGCTCGAATCCCCCGTGCGCATCGATGGCGCCATCCGGGAATCGGCCGCGCACCCGCGCATCCTCTGCGCCCATAATCCGAGCCTCTTCCTGGCCGCGGTCGCCGCCGGCTACGACCTCGTCTTCGCGGGGCACCTCCACGGCGGGCAGTGCGTCGGCTTCGAGCGCGGCGGGAAGCAGTACCCCGCCGCGTGGTTCAACCGCTGGCACGGCCTGCGTTTCACCGACGGCGCCGCGACGATGCTCGTGAGCCGCGGCGCGGCCGATACCTTTCCGCTGCGCTTCAACTGCCCCCGCGAAGTCATCCTCTGCGAGATCGCCGCGACTGCTCCCGCCGAGATCCCCTAACCTTGTACCTTTCGCCTCCGCCCGGATAATACCTCCCTTATCTTTCCGGAGGTCGCGATGGCGGGTTCGCTCCGGTGCGTGTGCGGCTACGACGCCGGCGAGGCCACCATCGCCCCCGAAGTGCTGGAGTCGTGCCCCGGATGCGGCGGCCGCTTCCAGCCCGTGCTCCCCGAACCCGACGCCATCACCCGGCTCTTCGGCTCCGCGTACGGCGGGCCGGACGACCTCTATCTCGACCCCGCCGATCCCGGCGCCACTTCCCCACCCGTGTCGAGCGACAAATCGGCGCCGAAGAGCCGGGTCATCGTGCTCCCCGTCGTGCCGGGCTACGAGATCCTCGGCGAACTCGGCCGCGGCGGCATGGGCGTCGTCTACAAGGCCAAGCAGACGAACCTGAACCGCATCGTCGCGCTGAAGATGATCCTCGCCGGCGCCCATGCCAGCGATGTGGAACGGGAGCGATTCCGCCGAGAAGCCGAAGCGGTCGCCGCGCTCCAGCATCCCGGCATCGTGCAGATCTACGAGATCGGCGAGCAAGCCGGACAACCCTACCTGGCGCTGGAGTTCGTCGAAGGGGGCAGCCTCGCACAGAAGCTGGCCTCGCGCCGCGACCTCATGCCCGTACGCGAGTGCGCGCTGATCGCGGAGCAGCTTGCGCGCTCCATGCACCACGCCCACCTGCTTGGCGTCGTCCACCGCGACCTGAAGCCGGCGAACGTGCTGCTGACGCTCTCGGGTGACAAGGATGTGTCCGGCCGCACGACGCCGCGCTCGGGTACGACGGCCCCCATTCCGAAGGTCACCGACTTCGGCCTCGCGAAGCGGCTCGACGAGACCTTCGGCAGCGGCGCCACCAAGACCGGCGCCGTCATGGGGACGCCGAGCTACATCGCGCCGGAGCAGGCGAGCGGCCGGTCGGCGCTCATCACCCCGGCGGCGGACGTCTACTCCCTCGGCGCGATCCTCTACGAAATGCTGACCGGTCGCCCGCCCTTCAAAGGGGACACCGCGCTCGACACCGTGCTGCAGGTGCTGCACGACGAACCGGTGTCGCCGAGCCGACTGCGCCCGAAACTGCCGCGCGACCTCGAAACGATCTGCCTGAAGTGTTTGGAGAAAGATCCGCTCAATCGCTACGCGACCGCCGAGGATCTCGCCGACGACCTCGGCCGCTTCCAGCGCCACGAGACGATTCTGGCCCGGCCGCAGTCGTCGGCGATGCGCGGCGTCAAGTGGGCGCGGCGCCACCCGGCGATCACCGTCTTCGCGCTGATGGCGATCCTCGCCGTCGCCACGGTCGTCGGCGTGCTCGCCACGGCCTACGCCGAGGTGCGCGAAGCGGTGGAGCAAAAGGAGAACGAGGCGACGCTGGCCCGTGCGGCCCGCGACCGCGAGAAGGCCGAGCGCATCCGCGCCGACGCGAACGCCGCCGAGATCGGCGACCTCGCGAACGCCCTCGGCACCGCGCTCGCGCAGAGCGAGGCGACGGCGGAACAGCTCAAGGCGAACGTCGATTTCAACACCCGTTCGCTCTTCGCCCTGCAACTGTCGAAGGCCGCGGCCATCTGCGAGCGCGACCCGAAGCAGGCGCTCGAACTCCTCGACGACCCCGAGCTCTGCCCGGACGATCTGCGCGACTTCGCCTGGCGCTACCTGCGCCGCCTCTGCCGCCGCCAGGAGTGGGCCTACGCCTCGCACTCGAGCGCCATCGTCGCCGTGGCCGCATCGCCCGACGGAGAACTCGTCGCGTCCTGCGACAGCGGCGGCCTCGTGCGGCTCTGGAATCCGCGCACGCGCCTCACCTACGCCATGCTCGAAGGGCACGTCGGCCGCGTCAACGCCGTGAGCTTCAGCGCCGCGGGGGATACGGTCGCCACCGCCGGCGACGACGGCACCGTGCGCATCTGGGATCTGCCGCAGTCGTTCCTCGAAATCGTCCGCGGGGTGAACCGCATCCTCCCGAACGTGCCGACCGATTGGATCCCGACAATCCCCGGCGCCATCGTCTACAGCACCGTGAAGCCGTCGCTGACGGTGAAAGCCTTCGGGCACCGCGCCCTCTGCCTCGCCTTCTCGTCGAACGGTCGCACCCTCGCCGCGGGCGGGTCGGATACGGCCGGGGGAAATGCCGACGGCGTCGTGCGGACGTGGGATCTCGGCGGCCGCGCGGTCTCGCTGCCGCTCGCCGCCATCGCCTCCGCCGCGACCGCGACCTGCTGCTTCCGGGATGCGCAGCCGAAGGGGAGCGACGTCCTCAAGCCGGGCCGCGTCATCCGCGATCACCTCCGCCCGGTCGTCGCGCTCGCCTTCTCGCCGGACGGCCAGTTCCTCGCGAGCGGCAGCGAAGACGCCAGCGCCCAAGTTTCACCGATGGTCGGCCCCGGCCGGCCGATGCTGCTGAAGCTCCACAGCGGAACCGTCTACTCGCTCGCCTTCTCCCCGGACGGCAAGACGCTGGCAACTGTGAACAACGCCGCCGACCCGTACGTCTGGCTCTGGGACGTGACCGGCCGAGCGCCGAAGGAGCGCGCCCGCCTGAGCGGCCATACCCGCGCCATCTACTCGGTCGCCTTCTCTCCGGACGGCAAGACCATCGCGAGCGCCGGCTTCGATCAGACCGTGCGGCTCTGGGACAGCGAGTCCGGCGAGGAGCGCGCCCGCCTCCAAGGGCACACGGATGCGATCCGCGGCCTCGCCTTCGTGCCGGGCCAGCACACGCTCGTCTCGGTGGCGAACGACCGCGCCGCCCGCATCTGGCGCCTCGGCGTCAACCGCTGCGAGACCGGCCTGCTCCCCTCCGAAGCGCCGATGACGGTGAACGCCGCGTCCGTCAGCGCCGACGGTCGCACGCTCGCCACCGCCGACAAAACCGGTGTCGTGGGCATCTGGAAGCTCGATCCCGGCGAAGCGCTGACCGGCTCGACCGCGCCGCGCCTGACCTCCGGCAAGTTGCCCATCGCCGTGCGCGGCAACGCCGCGGGCACGGGCGGCGAGATGCGCGCCATCGCCGTCTCGGAAACCGGCCGCCACATCGTCGCCGCGGGCGACGACGGACTGCTCGTCTGGGACACGGTCGGTCTCGCGGCGAAGGGGGCGGCGCTCGAACCGCGGACGCTGCTGAAGGGGCGCGCCTGCTACGCCCTCGCCCTCGCCACCGACGGCGCCACCCTCGCCGCCGCCACCGCCGACGGCGTCTTCCTCTGGGATCTGCACACCGGCAAGAAGCTCCGCGAGGAGGCGATCCTCCCCGGCGCCGGCGTCCGCGAGATCGCCTTCGCCCCGCCCGAAACGCGCACCGATCCGCCGACGCGGATCGCCGTCGCCATCGACCGGAGCATCACCGTCCTCGACCTCAAATCCGGCGAGCGCACGACGCTGCCGCAGGCGCACACGGCCGGGATTTACAGCCTGGCGTTCGCGAAGGGGGGCCGCGTCCTCGCGAGCGGCGGCGATGCGGGCCGCGTGAAAGTCTGGCAGGTGAAGAGCAACGAGAAGGGCTTGGAACTCGCAAAGCGCACCGAGATGACCGGCCACACCGACACCGTGAACGTGCTGGCGTTCAGCCGCGACGGGCACTCGCTCGTCAGCGGCGGTCAGGATCGCACGGTCATCGTCTGGGATCCCGCGACGGGCCAAGAGCGCGCGATGCTGACGGGCCACACCGACCGCATCGTCGAGCTGGCGCTCGCCCCGCGCGACGGCTCGCTCGTGAGCATCGGCCGCGACGGCACGGTCAAGCGCTGGCGCGCCGAAGCGACGGAGTGAAGGGGCGGTTTGATCGAAAACAGACGGGGACGCCACCGGCCGGAAGTGGATGTCCTCTTTCTGAGCCGGAAGCGTGAGCGACGCCACGTCCGAACTTCCACCACGCCGGCGCCGCCGTATGCCTCGTTCGACCTCACCCTCGGCTCGGAGAATTGCGTCCCCATTTCAGCTCCGACCGATTTATCAATGCCCCGTTCACGACGCGGAGCGAACTCAGACCGGGAAGTTGGCGAGGGCGTCGGCCGCTTCCTTCAGCATCTCATTGAACGGCGCGCCGGTGCAGATGGCGTTGTGCTTGGCGAAATCGTCCGCTCCGGTGACCACGAACGGCTTGTTGTCGAAGCCTTCGACCTCGCCGTGGACCTCGTTGTTGCCGGGCATGCTCGAATGCCACCACCAGCCGGGGAAGAACTTGTTTCCCGGCGGTTTCCGGAAGTACTTGGCGTGATTGCCCTGCTTTTCGAAGAAGTTCCGTTTCTTGTCCGCGCCGATGGATTTCGTCTCCAGGATGATGAAGGGGGCTTCCTCTTCGGCCAGATCCGGGTGCTGTCCCGGAAGGGCAGCTTTGTTCTTCAGTTTCGAAAAGGTGGGTTTTTGCACGGGCTTGAGGTCGCCGATATTGGGAACGATCGGATCTCGTCCGCCCGGGGTGATGTTGACGTTGCAGACGCCGACGTAGCCGAGTTTCGGAGCCCCCTTGATCGAGAGTTCGGCCGCCAGCGCCAGGGCCAGTGAGGCGCCGTTGCTCGAGCCGACGATCACGAACGCGCCGATTTTGGAGAAATCCCGATCCGTCGCGGTCCGGATGAGATCCATGAGCTGGTCCAGGTGCGCCGAAAGCGCGCCGCGGTCGGCAGCGTCGCCGGCGCCGGTGCTGAGGGTGAAGAGTAGCCGCTTGCTGTTCTTCGTCCTCTTGGCCGCCTCATAGGGTTTGGTGTCGATGGCGACGTCCGTGAGATTTTCGAGTTTGAACGGCAGCAGCACGTCGTTGGCGCCGCCGCGGAACAAAAAGGCGAAATCGATGTTGCGTGCCACGGTGCTCTCCTTGCGGGTGTCGGGGAGGATGCGATTCAACCGCGCCGCGGGAGGACCAGCTTTTCGCGAGTTTCGAAGGCGAGCATTTCCGCATCGAGCGTGCGGATCGTCATCTTGCCCACGATGGCGTCGGCCGTCTTCTGATAGCTGGTGTTGATGATCTTCCGGCGCGTCTTGTAGGCCAAGACCGCTTTGGCGGTGTCCGGCCCGTAGACTTCTTGCACCAGTTCCTGGCCGGTGATGGTGGCGCCCGGTTCCAGCACGAGGACCGCGTACTGGATCAGGGCGACGTACTGCCCGCGGTCGCCCTTGAGCACGTGAGCTTTGTCTTCGAGGAGGCACTTTTCGAGGCGCGGATCGCCGCGAAACAGATCCGAGACGAGATTTGCCATATCCGATTCTCCGGAGCGTGCCGAGGTGCTTTTTCCCGTCGCCAGAACGTTTCTCCGAGCCGAGGCCGCTGTCGCCGCCGCCTCTCACCGGCGTCGGGTCGGCTTTGCGCCCGGCCGCCTGCAGAACTGCTCGGGGTCGCCATTTGCAGTTCCCTCAGAGTAATGCAGGACCGTTCGCAAAACGGACAGCGAATATCAAAAAACGGCGATCGCGGAGTACAAAGTCCCGGTGGCCGCTTCACCGCGAGGATGCCGCTTCACCGCCGGCTCTTCGCGTGGCGGAAGGGGATCCACGCCCCGTTCTGCGCGCTGCTCTCGACCGCCTTCGTGATGAACAGCATCCCCTCGACGCCGTCGTAAATGTTCGGGTAGACCGTGTTCACCCCTTCAACTTTCTCGCCGCTCGCCCGCTTCACCATCGCGTCGTAGGCGGCCGTGTAGACGTTCGCGAACGCCTCGAAGAACGCCTCCGGGTGGCCGGCCGGCAGGCGCACGCTCGCCCCCGCCGCGGCGCCGAGGTACGGCCCGCCACTGCGCGTGTAGATCTTGTGCGGGTCGCCGTTCCGCCGCACGATCAGCGAGTTCGGCTCCTCCTGGCGCCACTGGATGGCCCCCTTCGTGCCGTCGATTTCGATACTCAGATCGTTCTCGCGACCGTGGCTGATCTGCGACGCCGTGACGCTGCCGAGGGCGCCGTTGTCGAACCGGATCAGCGCCGTGCCGTAGTCGTCGAGCGCGCGGCCGTCCTCGAAGATTTTGAGGTGCCCGGAGATTTCGGTCGGCAGCAGTCCCGTCATGAAGCGGCCGAGGTTGTAGGCGTGCGTGCCGATATCGCCGAAGCAGCCGGCGATGCCCGATTGCTTGGGATCGGTGCGCCACTTGGCCTGCTTCTGATCGCCGCTTTCGAGGCGCGTCCGGAGCCAGCCCTGGATGTAGTTGCTGCGGATGGCGTTGATGGTGCCGAGTTCGCCGGCGAGGATCATCTCGCGGGCTTGGCGCACGAGCGGGTAGCCGGTGTAGTTGTGCGTGACGGCGAAGACCACGCCCGATTTCTCCACGACCTTCAGCAGTTCCTCGGCTTGGGCGAGGTCGAGTGTCAACGGCTTGTCGCAGATGACGTTGAAGCCCGCTACGGCGAAGGTCTTGGCGATCTCGAAGTGCGTGTGGTTCGGCGTGGCCACCGAAACGAAGTCCACTTTGTCGGCGCGTTTCGCTTCGGCGATCGCCATCTCGGCGTAGCTCGTGTAGGCGCGCTCCGGGGCGATGTCGTAATCGGCGGCCGAGGCTTTGGCGCGGGCGGCATCGCTGCTGAGCGCACCCGCGACGAGAGCGGCGCGGTTGTCGAGCACGGCGGCGGTGGCGTGGACGCGGCCGATGAACGACCCTTGGCCGCCGCCGATGAGGCCCATGCGGAGCTTGCGCTGGAGGGGGGCATTCGTGGGCATGCGTGATACCTGCGGGGGAGGGGAGGTGCGGAAATTGTACAAGGACACCCGGCGAGCCGGCCCCGTGAGGGGTCGGAGTTGGACCAGTAGTACTCCGACCCCTCACGGGGCCGGTGCGCCAAGTGAGATCGTCACGAGTCGAGCTTGTTTCGCAGCCATTCTAATC
>JAYVTJ010000321.1:0-4369 GCA_043774415.1 Fimbriiglobus sp.
CTTCCTCCCCCTCTCCGCTTCGGAGAGGGGGCCGAGGGGTGAGGTCTGAGCTTTGCAAATGAGTGACGTTAGACCTCACCCCCTCTCCGAAACGGAGAGGGGGGATCCGAAAGCTTTTGATTGACCCATCCCGCGCCCCGCCGCATAATACCGCCGTCCGACCGGGCCTGCGGTTCACCCCGCGATCCCGGCCGGACGTTCCGCCGCCCGAAGCCTTCGCCCCGAACGCTTCCGTCGACCGGCACACCACGCGGAGGTTGCATTGCTGACCACGTCTGCCCCGGCCGCTTTCAAACTCAAGATTTTCAGCGGCCGGGCGAATCGCCCTCTGGCCGAGAGCATCGCCCGCAATCTGGGCGTCCCCCTCGGGAACATCAACCTCGGCAACTTCCCCGACGGCGAAACGTCGGTGCGCATCGACGAAGACGTCCGCGGCCGGGATGTGTTCATCGTCCAGCCGACTTGCCCGCCGGTGAACGAGAACCTGATGGAACTCCTCATCATCCTCGATGCGTTCAAGCGGGCCAGCCCGTCGCGCGTCACGGTGGTGATCCCGTACTTCGGCTACGCCCGCCAAGACCGCAAAGACGCCGGCCGCGTGCCGATCAGCGCGAAGCTCGTCGCCGACCTGCTCACCGCGGCGGGCACGCACCGCGTCCTCTGCCTCGATCTCCACGCCGCGCAGATCCAGGGTTTTTTCAACATCCCGGTCGATCACCTGTATGCCGTGAAGGAGATCACGGCGCACGTGAAGTCGCTCAACATCCCCGTCGCCGAACTCGTGGTGCTGAGCACCGACGAAGGCAACGTGAAGAAGTCGCTCAAGTATCAGCAGCGCCTCGGCGGGCAGATCGCCGTCGTGGACAAGCGCCGCGCCAGCGCCGAAGAGACCAAAGCCGAGCACCTCATCGGCGCGTCGGTGGAAGGCAAGACCGTGGTGATCTTCGACGATATGATCTCGACAGGGTCGAGCATGGCCGGGGCGATCAAGGTGGCGAAGGCCCACGGGGCGAAACGCATCTTCGTCTGTGCGACCCACGGCCTGCTCGTCGGCAAGGCGCTCGAGCATCTGAAGGATCCGATGATCGAATCGATCGCCTTCACCGACAGTGTGCCGCTGACGAAGGAGAAGCTCGAGCGGCTGCCGAACGCGAAGGTCATCACGGTGGCCCCGCTGCTGGCGAACGCGATCCGCCGCATCCACGAGGATCAGTCGATCAGCGATCTGTTCAAAGACGAACCCGCCGTTTGAGGAAGATATGTTCCGTTCGGTCTGCCCGACCTGCGCCGAGACGAGCCGCTTCGACGACGCCCAAGAGGGTCGCGAGGTCGAGTGCCCGCGCTGCCGGACGCCCTTCGTGGCCCGCCCGGAGCGGGCCCGCGCCCCCGAGAACGACTACGACCGCCCGCGCCGCACCGACGGCAGTGGCTACGCCACGCTCTCGCTCGTGCTCGGCGTCATCGCGATCTGCGGCGTGCCCTGCTGCGGCGTCGGCGCCGTCTTCGGTCTCGGCGGCCTGCTCACCGGCTACAGCGGCTTGCAATCGCGGCTGCGAACCCTCAGTATCTTGGGAATGATCCTGAACCTCGCGGCGGTCATCCTCTCCATCGGCGCGGTCGCGGTCTACCTCGCGGCATTCTCGTCGGTGGAGCGCGAAGTGCCGCCCGGTCCGGACGGGACGCAGGCCCCGTTCGTCGGAGCGAAGAAGTGAACCCGGACCGGGAATCGCCATGCCGCTGACGGTGCTCTGCCCCACTTGCAACGCGACGCTCCAGATCGCCGACGGCTCGGCCGGCACGACCGTCGCATGCCCCAAGTGCGCCGCCGAGATGCTCGTGCCGCAGCCGCAGGAGAGCGCATCGGGCGCGCCGATTCCGGCGGCGTACGACGTTCCGCCGCCGAGTTCGTATCCCATTCCTACGATGGTGAAATCGGTGCCGAAGCCGCCCGCTCCGCCGCCGCCGACGCTGGGTGAATCGGACGACGAAGACGAGAAGCCATCCCGGCGCCGCTCGAAGCGGAGTCGGCGGGACGACGAGGATGACGACGACGACGATGAGTACGGCGGCCGGAGGCGATCCCGGCGCGGGGGGCGGTGCCGCTGCTGCGATTCGAAACTGGTCGTGGTCCGCCGCGAGCAGATTTCGCAGGGCGGCTGGATCGTCTTCGCCGTGATGCTGCTCGTCTGCTGGCCCCTGTTTTTCATCGGGCTGATGATGAAAGAAGAGTACAGGGCCTGCGCCGACTGCGGAGCGAAGCTCAGCGCCTGATGCCACCGACGATCCTGCGGACTCCACTCGGACAGAAAGACTCCCATGCCGACCATCGTTTGCCCCACCTGCGCGACCAAGCTCGAAATCGACGACGATATGATCGGCGAAGACGTCCAGTGCGGGAGCTGCCAGCAAATCTTCAAGGCCGAAGATGAATCGAAGAAGAGCAAGTCGAGCCGCTCCGGCCGGGACGACGACGGCGAAGACAAGCCGCGCAAATCGAAGTACCGCAAAGACGACGATGACGACGAAGACCGCCCGAGTCGGCGTCGCAGTTCGAAGCGGAACGACGATGACGACGACGATGACGAAGAGGACTACGACGACCGCCGCTCGCGGCGGCGTGGGGGTTCCCAGCAGGGCGGCAACGGCATGGGTGTCGCCGCGCTCATCCTCGGCATCGTCGGGATTCTCGGCTCCTTCTGCTGCTGCATCTTCCTTCTCGCCGACGTGCTGGCGATCATCTTAGGCATCCTGTCGCTCAAGACCCCGGGCAAGGGCATGGGCATCGCCGGGATCATCATGGGCGGGATCGGCTTGCTGATCTTCGTGCTCGCGCTCCTCCTCAACGTCGGGATGAATGCGGCCGGCGGCGGCTTCGGCGGCAACGGCGGCGGCGGCGGATTCAACAACAACCCGCCCGGTCGGATGCGCTAGCAGGAGGCCGCCGTGCCCAACATCCTCTGTCCGAAGTGCGACTCCACCCTCGCCATCGACGACTCCTCTGTCGGGCAGATGGTGCAGTGCGGCAGTTGCCAGAACGTCTTCAAAGCCGCCGTCGCGGCGCCGCCGAACGACGAGGACGATGAGCGGCCGAGCAAGCGCAAATCGAAGCGCCGCGACGACGATGAGGACGAACGGCCGAGCAAGCGGCGGTCGTCCAAGCGCGATGACGACGATGACGACGAAGACGAGGATCGCCCGCGGAAAAAAAAGAGCAAGAAGCACTACCACGACGACGATGACGACCTCGACGATGCGGTCGCCCCGACCGGCAGCAACGGCATGGCGACGGCCTCGCTCGTGCTCGGCATCATCGCCATCGTGATCGAGCTGCCCTCCTTCGGCGGCACGATCTTCGGTGCGGCCTGCTGCCCCTTCTGCGGCGTGCTCTTTTGGCCGGGTCACGGTCTCGCGGGCCTTCTCGCGGTCATCGGGCTGATCCTCGGCCTGCTCGCGATGAAGAATCCCGTTGGCAAGGGCGTCTGGATGGCGGGGCTGATCCTTTCGGCCATTACGCTCCTCCTCACGGTCGCGAGCATCCTGCTGAACGTCCTCGGCTTCGCAATGGTCGCCGCGACGCAGCCGGCGCCTCAGCCAGCGCAGAACTGGAACGCGCCCGTGCAGCAACCGCAGCCCCAGCCCCGACCCTTCCCGCCGAAACGATGAGCCGGGGAGTGAACCGTGATCTTGAACGTGACCTGTCCACACTGCGGGGCGCTGCTCGACGTGGCCCCCGCGTGGCTCGGCAATCCGATGGAATGCGGCGGCTGCGGCAGCGTCTTCGCCTGCCCCGAGATCGCCGAAGAAGCGCCGCCCGACGACGCGCCGAAGATCGCGCGCGAGAAGCCGAGCCGGCGGAAGCGCGACCGCGATCGGGACAGCTACGACCGCTGGGACGGCTACGACGAGTACGACCGGGAAGAAGATCCCGATTCGCATATCGCGAAGAAGCGCGGGCCGGGCTATGCCACGGCGTCGCTCGTGATCGGGATCGTCTCGCTCGTTGTGGTGTCGCCCCTGACGTTCATCACGTGCGGCTTCGGCGGGTTCGTCCAAATCATCCTGAGCATCGTCGGCCTGATCCTCGGCTACCTCGGCGTGCGCTCCGACACCCGCGGCAACGCGATCGCCGGCATGGTGATGAACGCGCTCTGTTTGATCTTCGCGGTGGTCTGGGCCTCGTTCATGGGTGCGGTGTTCTCGACCTCGCCCTTCGGTGCGGCCCCTCCGCCCACCGCACCCTCGAAGGCCGCCGCGACGTGGAAGGCCCCGCCGCCGCCGCCCGGGATGCCGAACAAGCGGTGAACCCCTCGCCGGCGAGAGCGCCCGGCGTCACGTCCCCTTCATCGCATCCTCGTACACCGCGCCGATG
>JAYVTJ010000322.1:0-9000 GCA_043774415.1 Fimbriiglobus sp.
CGCCCGCATTCGCCCGCCCCACTCCCAGCAAATCGCACCGGTCGAACCGTGGTACTTCTGGATGCATCGACCCAAATACTGACCTCTAGGGACCAGATCGGTGCATCTTTTATACCACTGTACATAGTGAACTCATTCACACATTCACTGTGCGGGCCTTCCCATGGTCTGCGGCGGGCCGCTCGGCCTCCTCGAAGCCCCTCCCTATAATCCCCGGCATGTCGTATCGGGCGTTCAAGAAGCTGCTGGGCGAGACGCACCTCGAGCGGAAGAGCCGGTACCTGCTCGGGGGGCTGGTCCTCGTGCTCGTCGGGGCGAGCTTCGGCATCTACTCGAACCGCACCGAGGACCTCGCCTACGATCAGCTCGCGCAGTCCGGGCGGACGCTCGTGGCGCCGACGCTGGCGCAGGCCCACACGAAGCAGAACGACGACCTCTTCCTCAGCATGGAGGCGTTCCAGAAGCGCTCCGAGAAGAACTGGTCGCAGGACATCAAGCAGTACAAGGCGCAGATCCTCATCCCCGATTCGACGAAGCCGTCGTACCGCTCGGAACCCGAAGACGGACCGATCCTCCGGCAGATGCAGGCCGACCCGACCTTCACCGAGGATACGCGCTTCGCCCGCAGCGACCGGGAGTTCCTCTACTACGCGGCCGTGCGCGCCGAGGAGTCGTGCCTGGGCTGCCACCGCGATCCGGCGAAGATGGCGGCGTTCGCGGGGGAGTCGGCGGAGGCCCGGCGGAATGCCGCGGAACTGGCGAACCCGAACCTGCAATCGGGCGACCTGATGGCCGTGGTGCAGGTGCGGATGTCGTCGGCGATGATCGAATCGGGGCTGCACGAGAACCGGGCGATCCTCATCGCCTTCGCGCTCGGCACGACGCTGGCGCTGGTCGCGGGCAGCTACCTCATCATCCGGTATGTGATCGTGAAGCCGGTGAAGCACTTGAAGTCGGTGGCGGACGCCATCGCGGCGGGGCAGTTCGCGATCCGCAGCGACATCCAGACGGGCGACGAGTTCGAGGACTTGTCGGTGGCGTTCAACCGGATGCTGAGCAACCTCATCCAGATGCAGGACCGCAACCGCGGGCTGATCGCGGAACTCGACCGCCGCGTCGACGACCTGGCGAAGGCGAACCTCCAGCTCTTCCAGTCGGGGAAGATGAAGGCCGACTTTCTGTCGACGATGTCCCACGAACTGCGGACGCCGCTGAACATCGTCATCGGCTTCTCGGAGATGCTCGTGAACTCGGCGACGCTCACGGAGAAGCAGCAGCGCTGGGCCGCGAACATCCACACGAACGGCGGCCAGTTGCTCGTGCTCATCAACGAGATTCTCGACTTGGCGAAGCTCGAAGCGGGACAGGCGCGGGTGAAGCCGGAATCGCTTGATGTGCCGGCCTTCTGCGAGCAGGCGGCGGCGCAGTTCCGCCCGCAGGCCGAGAAGAAGGAGATCGAGCTGCGGGTGCGGACCGCGCCGGAGTGGCCCGAGATCCGGCAGGACGCGGGAAAGCTGCGGCAGATCGTGTCGAACCTGCTTTCCAATGCGGTGAAGTTCACGCCCGACGGCGGCCGGATCACGCTGGTCGCAGAGCATGCCGAGGGGAAGCTGATCGTGAGCGTGAGCGATACGGGCGTCGGGATCGCACCCGAAGAGCAGGAGATGGTCTTCCAGAAGTTCCGGCAGGCATCGAACCCGCTGACGCGCGAACAGGGGGGCACGGGGCTGGGGCTGTCGATCGTGCGCGAGCTGGCGAAGCTGCTCGGGGGCAACGTCGCGGTGCAGAGCGACGTGGGCCGCGGGAGCACGTTCACGCTGACGGTGACGGCGTGGTTGCCGCTCGAACCGCTCGCGGAACTCGAAGCGACGAGTGTCCGATAACGGGGCGGATTTCCGACTTGAGCCGTTCATCGTTCCCGGTGCGAAGTAACGTCCGCCGCGCCCCGTCTCCGACATCCGCGCGGCATCACCCGCGCAACGCATGCGCCGCAACACTTTGGGTAAGGAGTTCCGCGCGGGGCACGCGATTGATTCGATATCGAAGCGGGTGTCCGACGATAGCACTGCGGAGGGAATCCGAGAATTTTCGAGAACGCGACCTCCCCGCCCTCCGCAATCATGTAGAACATGAGGGATACCGCCCCGATGCGTGACGTTCCCCCGCGTTGGCAATCCTGGCGCATCCGGTTGGCACCGCTTCCGGCGGCGAACCGACTGCCCCCGGCCTTCCGCTTCCGGGCCACCATGATCGACCCCGCCACGAACGCGCCGGCCGCACCCGCGCCGACCGATTATCGCGACGAAGCTCCGGACGCTTCGGGTATCCGCCGCGGGTTGGTCGCGCACGTCCGGGAGCTGATCGCCGCCGGGCAGTACGATACGCCGGAGCGGTGGGCGCTCGCCGAAGAGTTCATGCTGCGCCGCATCGACGACGGCCGGTAGGGCACACTCTTCGTAGCGGAAGTCGCCAGACTTCCGACTTCGCGAAATCGATCTTCGTAGCGGAAGCCGCCAGACTTCACGAAATCCGGAAGTCTGGCGACTTCCGCTACGAAGAAAATGATCAGCAGTCCAGCGCGCTCCGGAGTTCCGCCCGTGCCTCTGCCGTCGGTCGCGGTGTCGCAGTCCCCCGAAGAGCGCTTCCGGGAATTCCTGGTCAGCCGGCCGAAGCCGCAGCGCTATACCGGGCAGCAGCGCGAACTCGTCCGGCACATCTTCGCGAAGCACAGCCACTTCGACCCCGACGAACTCCTCGCCGACCTCCGCGAGGCGAAGCGCACCGTCAGCCGGGCGACCGTCTACCGGACGCTTGCGAAGCTCGTCGAAGCGGGATTGCTGCGGAAGATCGAGATCGGCCCCCGCACCGTGTACGACCACGATTACGGCTACCCCTGGCACGAGCATTTGGTCTGCTCGGCGTGCGGGGCGATGATCGAATTCCAGCACGAAGGGATCGTCGCGGCGGTGCAGGGCGTCGCCGCCGAGAAGCAGTTCCGGGTCGAGGGGTACGACCTCGTGGTGCGGGGCACCTGTGCCGACTGCAACAACGCCGAAGCCGCGAAGCGCCGCTACGTGATGTGACTGCGCACTCTCACCCCATCACCGCATCGAACGCCGTCCGCAGATCGTCGTAGTTCTGCGGACGCTCGTGCGGATTCTTCGCGAGCATCCAGAGGCACAGGTCGCTCACGAGCGCGGGCACCTTCGGATTCAGCGACCCCGGCGGCGCCGGGACCGTGTTGAGGTGGTGGAAGATCATCTGGATGCGGTTCTTGCCCGCGAACGGCAGCTTGCCCGTCAGCGCTTCGTAGAACGTGATGCCGAGCGCGTAGATGTCGGCCCTCAGATCGACGACCGACGCGTCGATGGCCTGCTCCGGCGCCAAGTAGCTCGCGGTGCCCGCGAGTTCCGGCCCCGTCTGCCCCGCGGCCGCCTGCAGCGCGACCGCCTTCGCCAGCCCGAAGTCGATGAGCTTCGCGTCGCCCTTCCCGCACACCAGCACGTTGTCCGGCTTGATGTCGCGGTGCACCAGCCCGCCTGCCAGACGGCGCCGAGCGCGTCGACCACCTGCGAGATGATGTGGATGGTCCAGTCGAGCGGCAGCGAGCCGCCGCTGCGGATCAGTTCGCCGAGCGGCTGGCCGTCGATGTACTCGGTGACGAGGTAGGGCCAGCGCGGATCGAAGCCGAAATCGAGGAAGCGGACGACCTTCGGGTGCTTCACGCGCGACAGGGTGATCGCTTCGACGCGCATCTGCCGCATCGCGGCGGCGCGGTCGAAAACGTTCTCCCAGTTGATGATCTTGAGGGCGACGAGCTTGCGCTTCACCTCGTCGTAGCCGCGGAAGACGAAGCAGGACGACCCGCTGCCGAGGAGCTGCGTGAGCGAGTAGGGACCGACCAAGTCGCCCACCTGCGGCGGATCGACGGGCGGCGGATTGCCGTCGCCGTCCGGCCCCGCGAGGTGCTCGGCGATCTCGCGCTGGAGGTGGCCGATGGACTGCGTGTCTTCGCCGCCGGCGCGGATCGTGTCCCCGGTGCCCGTCGTCGGGATCACTCGCGGAGCCGGGGTGACGGATTCCATCGGACGCGCTTCCTGCCGGGGACGGAGTTTCGGGCGCAGGAAGCCTAGGACACGATTCGGCGCGGTGGGAAAAGAGGAAGATTTTCACCGCGGAGAAAGAAGAGGACGCGGACAAATGAGATGCGGAAATAACATTCTCGGATCTTCTCCGCGTCCTCTTCTTTCTCCGCGGTGAAAAATCTTGTTCACACGCCGTACAGCCGGCCGAACTTCGTCCGCAGATACTCCACGAACGGCACCGGCGACAGCGCACTCTCCGTGGCGCGCCGGCACAATTCCTGCGCGCGATAGCGGCGACCGTGCGTGTGGATGTTCGCCGTCAGCCAAGATTTGAGGCCGGAGAAATCCCCGGCGCGGATGGCGCCATCCGCATCGGGCATCGCCCGCTGCAACTGCGCCGCCAGGAGGTTGCCGAGGGTATACGTCGGGAAGTAACCGATCCCCCCGAAGCTCCAGTGGACATCCTGCAAGCAGCCGTCGGCATCCGTCGGCGGCGTCAGGCCGAGGTACTCGCGGTACTTCTCGTTCCACGCGCCGGGCAACTCGGCCGCGTGCAGGTCGCCGGTGATGAGCGCCAGTTCCAGCTCGAAGCGCACGGCGATGTGGAGGTTGTAGGTGGCTTCATCCGCCTCGACGCGGATGAGCGACGGCTTCACCGCATTCACGGCCAGTTCGAAGGCATCGAGCGAAACGTCGTCGAGAGTGCCGGGAAACGCCTGCTTCATTCGCGGCAGAAAGCCCTGCCAAAATGGGCGCGACCGGCCGACTTGGTTCTCCCAGAATCGCGACTGGCTCTCGTGGACGCCGAGGCTGCAGTAGCCGCCGCACGGGGTGCCGAAGTGCGCCGCCGGCAGATTCTGCTCGTAGAGGCCGTGCCCCGCTTCGTGGAGCACGCCGAAGAAGGCCTCGTTGAAGAACTTCGGATTGTAGCGGGTCGTCAGCCGGCAGTCGCCGGGGCCGAAGGTGGAGCAAAAGGGATGCGCGGCGATGTCGAGTCGGCCGGCGTTGAAGTCGAAGCCGATGGCGACGGCCGCCGATTCGGCGAACCACTTCTGGCGCTCGACAGGATAATCCCGCGTCAGGATCGACTCATCGACGCGGGTCGAAGATTCGCCGATGGCCTTCACGAGCGGCACGACGGTGGCCGTCAATCCCGCGAAGAGCGAAGTGAGGTCGGCCGTCGACGCCCCCGGTTCGTACTCGTCGAGCAGGGCATCGTAGAGGTGGGCGTGCTCCGCCGTTCGCACGGCCGCGGCCTCTTCGCGCTTCAGCGCCAGGATCGTTTCGAGGTGCGGGCGGAAAGTCGCGAACGTGTTTCCGCTGCGGGCTTCGACCCACGCCTCATGAGCGGCCGCGGTGACGCGCGCCAGTTCTTCGACCAACCGGCCCGGCAGCTTCGTCGCTCGGTTGTAGCCGTGCATCAGCTCGCGCACGTTCGCCGCTTCGACAGTGCCCTCTTCGAATGCACCGCCGAGTTCACTCAGCAGTTCGCCGAAGCGCGGATGCGTCGCTTCGGCGTGCGCGAGCTTCGCAATCAGCGCCAGTTGATCGCCGCGGAAAGCGGCGCCGCCCCGCGGCATGTAGGTCTGCTGATCCCAGCCGAGCACGGAGGCGCACGACTGCAGCACGACGAGTTCGCGGGAGCGAGCGACGAGTTCGGCATAGGCGGCGGATGTGTCCATTTGGATCATCATCGGGAAGCGGCATCGGATGGGAAGGGAAGCCGACTGCTCAGCGCCGTGAAACGAAAATGGCCCGCTGGAACCGAGCGGGCCATCACCGATTGCAAAGAGGCGTCCAGCTCAGCAACTGCCGCAGCTTCCGCTCTTGGCTTGGGCATCTTTCTTGGCAACTTCCGCTTCGTTCGCGGCCTTTTGGGCGGCCTCGTCGGCGCTGTTCGCAGCTTGGTTGCCCTTCTGCTTGGCCCAATCCTTCACTTCTTCGGCCTTCTCGGCGACCTTGTTGCCGACTTTGGTGGCGGTTTCGGCGACGGCGTTGCCCGCTTCAGCGAGCGTACCGCGGATGGTATCGGCCATGGTTGGAACTCCTGCATCGTTGGGAAAAATCCGCAGCGGAGTTCGCCGCGGACGGGATGCATGAAGTGCAAAGGGTGTGCCAAGCGAGGGGTGGGAGCCCAGTCACACCTCGGACAGGCATTTGACGGTAATTTCGCGTACCCCGTCGAAATGGCTTCGAGTGCGCGCCGCCAAGTGATCACTGAATAGCAGGTTTGGGAGGAAGTTTGGAGAGTGATCAATCTTTGATCGCTTCGATGGCGGCCAATGCCGCACTCCTCACTCCGTCTTCCGGATCTGTTTTGAGTGACTTTAAAGTTGGAATCGCCACTTTCGCATCGGCCCCCAACTTTGCGATTTCCGCGATGATGAATGCACGGACGGACGATTTTTTAGACAGAGCCGTCAGAAGCGCCGTGCATTTCGCCTTTTGTTCGATGTTCAGATTTCCGAGTTCCTTGATGAGCGCCGGATTGCCACTGACGGCGAATCCGGTCAGGATCGGTGTGACTTTCTGCGTGTCTTCGATTTTCAATACTCTCATGAGGCCGATGAGCGATTCCCGTACGTCAATCTCGGCCTGGATGATAGAGCTTGAAAATTGCACGCCCCATGCAGGTGCACCGGGGGAGAAGTACAGGACCTTTTCAACCGGCAAGCCTATGATCTTCAAGACCTCACGCTGCACCGCAACATCGTCAGGAGCAATCTTGACCATCGCGATAATGGTCTTCGCGGGTATTTCGCCATGTCTGGACGCGTTGAACAGAGAATCATGATAACCTTTGATAGCTGCCAGCGTCGGCTTTGCTTTGGCACCTTGCAACGACAGACTTTCTACTGCGAGATCCTTTTTGACTGGATCTTTATCATAGATGATGGTTATGATATCTTTGTAGAGATGTGGAGCGATCTTTTCCATGGCTGCGTTCGCGGCTTCGCGGATAGCCTCATTCGGGGACATCATCCCGAATTCGACGACGTCCGCTGCGGCGGGTGAAGCCGCCGGGCCCAAATCTTCTAGTTTGGATATTGCAGCCAGTCGCACCTTGTTGTCTTTGGACCGCAAATCTTTAATGAGGGCCGTCACTTTCACATCCGCTTTTACCGTGTCGGGTTTAATCGGATCGGGCTTGACCGGATCGTGCTTGTCACCCGATGCGGCTTGAATCGCCGCGAGCGACTTCTTCGCCACTTCGCGAACATCCTCGTCGTCGTCCGCAGTCGCCGCTTTCAGCGCAGGGATGGCCTCCTTGGCCTTCTCTTTCAAACGGCCCAGTTCTTTTGCAGCTTTGAGTCGAACAGTTTCATCTTTGTCAGAAAGCTGCTTCACGAGAACGGCGACGTCACTGCTCGCCCGAGGTTGCACGGGCGTTTCCCCGAGATCGGGGAGCTTCGTTCTCGGATTGAAGAAGGGATCGTCGTCCATCGGCTGCGGTGGCTTTTTAACAGGCGTCTCAGATTTCGGTTCCTCCTTCGGCTTCGTGAGAGGCACTCGATCGGGTACAGGCCGGCTCAGGGGCAGTGGGTCAATAGTTCGTGGAAGTGGAGATTTCACCTGGACGCGAGCTTGTTGAGTGTCGGGCGTGTTGACTTGTTTCGCGAATTGAATTCTCGAAACGAGAAAGACGATACCGCCGATGCAAATGGTGGCGACTGCGATGCCCGCGCACGCCAATTTGATCTGCGTGCTCCCGATCCACCATCTCCGAGTCCTGATGGGAGTGTCGTCATTGCCGTCCCAATTCTCGATCTTCGGAGATTTTCGAGAGAGGGGTTCGGGAAGCGGAAGCGGTGCCGGCTTGGCATCGGCTCGAATCGGGACCGCAGTCGCCGATTTGGCTTTCGGGGTGGCGGCTTGTATCGATTCCCCGACGGCTTTGGTCGCTTCTGTTTCGCGGCTCATGTCAGTCCCCAGCTTAGAAGGTTTCAAACCGGCACGGACCGGAACGGAAAATGGGTAATGTGAGCGACCGGCGACGGTGGATAACTTGTATTCGCAGAGCACCTCACCCACAAGTGAATTCTTGCTCCTGTCAGTGCAATAGTGCCAAGGGTCGTTCTTCGCCCCCCGGCAAGCTCGACAATCCGTGCGATGTTTTCCACGTCTGGTCGCCGCGTACCGTCGGGCAAACTTCGATTCCGTCCTCCCGGCGCTCTCCACCCGCGCCGGCGGCGAAAGCGCCGCCGTGCCGGAATGATTTCACCGCGGTCCGAAGCCTCCGATTTCGGACGCAAGTCGTTGCGGCGCTAAGCTTCTACCCGAGATCCGAAATGGTTTCACGCGGGGGTGGGGCGCTTTCGGCTGAAACCATTTTCGACCGTCACGTCCCGTGTTCCCAGCTCGTCGAATACGCCTGCTGATCGGCCGTCATCGTATCGATGGCGATGCCCATGCTCGCGAGCTTCGCGATCGAAATGTAGTCTTCGATTTCGCGCGGCACCGGGTGGACCTTGTTCGAGAGCTTGCCCTTCTGCTGCACCACATACTCCGTGGCCAGCGCCTGCGTCGCGAAGCTCATGTCCATCACGCTCGCCGGGTGCCCCTCCGCCGCCGCGAGGTTCACGAGCCGGCCGTGGCCGATGACGAAGATGCGCTTGCCGGTCTTCAGCTTGTACTCGTCCACTTCGCGGCGGACGTCCTCGTTCACGCTCGCGCTCAGCTTCTTCAGCGCCATGAGATCGACTTCGATGTCGAAGTGCCCCGAATTGCAGACGTACGAACCGTCCTTCATTACCTCGTAGTGCTCGCCGCGGATGATGTGTTTGTTGCCCGTCACGGTGATGAAGACGTCGCCGGTCTTCGCGGCGTTCGCCATCGCCATCACCTGGAAGCCGTCCATCGCCGCTTCGAGGGCGCGGATCGGGTTCACCTCGGTGACGATGACGTGGGCGCCGAG
>JAYVTJ010000323.1:0-3479 GCA_043774415.1 Fimbriiglobus sp.
AACTTGAAGTCACAAATTGTGACTTCAAGATTGCAAGCCATTGGCGTTACAGGACTTGTGGAATCGTTTGATATCACAAATTGTGATATCAAACGATTCCGTGCACTACTTGGTCAGGATCTCATCCAAGTTCATCAGTTGGTTGCAGAGCATCGTCCACGCGGCGAAGGTCGCCGGATCGATCGCGTCGTTCACCTTCGACTCCCCCACGGCGAGGAGCTTCTTCGCTTCGAGCGGCTTCGCCTTGTAGTCCGCCATCAACGCCGTCAGCGATCCTTTCACGATGGCGAGTTCTTCGCCCCGGAAGGGCCGGGCGAGCAGCCGCTTCGCGACGAAGTCGATGCGGGCGTCGTCCGTCGGTCCCGATGCGATGGCTTTCTCTGCGAGGGCGCGGGCCGCCTCGACAAACTGGATGTCGTTGAGCGTCACGAGCGCTTGCAGCGGGGTGTTCGTGCGCTCGCGCTTCACGGTGCAGGTTTCGCGGTTCGGGGCGTTGAAAATCTCCATCGACGCCGGTGGGGCTGCCCGCTTCCAGAAGGTGTACATGCTCCGCCGGTAAAGGTTTTCGCCGCTGTCGCGTTTGTAGTCGCGGGTGTCGCTGCCGGGCATCGCCACGGCCTCCCAAACGCCTTCCGGCTGGTACGGCTTCACGCTCGGCCCGCCGATCTTGGGGACGAGCAATCCGCTGGCCGCGAGCGCACCGTCGCGGATCATTTCACCGTCCATGCGGTAGCGCGGCCCGCGCGACAGGAACCGGTTAAACGGGTCCTTCTCAAGCTTCTCCTTCGTCGTCGTCGAAGCTTGGCGGTAGGTGTTGCTCAGGAAAACCATTCGGAAGAATTCTTTGATGTCCCACGTCGCTTGGAACTCGAGCGCGAGCCAATCGAGCAGTTCCGGGTGGCTCGGCATGTCGCCGGTCACGCCGAAGTCGCCGCTCGACTTCACGAGCCCGTTGCCGAAGATCTCCTGCCAGAAGCGATTGACGTTCACGCGAGCCGTGAGCGGATGATTCGGCTGCAGCAGCCACTTGGCGAAGCCGAGGCGGTTCTGCGGCAGATCCTTGAACGGCGGCAGCGCCGACGGCGTGTTCGCGGCGACCTTTTCGCCGCGCTTGTCGTAGTCGCCGCGCTTGAGGATGTACGCTTCGGGCGGTGTCGCCTTCTCCACCGAAATGTGCGCGACGGTGCCGCGGGACTTGATCGTCGCTTCCTCGGCGACGAGTTTGCGGTGCTCGTTCGCGAAGTCCTTGTACTTGGAATCTTGGCTGACGAGCCACCAGTTGAAGAGCTCCTCGGTCTCCTGCGGGGTGCGCTTCTCGGCGGGCTTGGCGAGGAGTTCGGCGGTCCGCGTCGAACCGGCCAGTTGCTGGGCTTCGACGGAGGTCAGACCCCTGTCGAACAGCCGCAGATCCTGGATGCCGACGCCGGAGAGGCGGCCGGTGCCGCTGCTGCGCTGGCCGATCTTGAACGGCACCGTCGTGCGGATCGTCGATTTCAGCGTGTCCGCTTCGATGTCGAACGGCTGCACTTCGCCGTCGATGGTGATCTTCACGCCCGTGGTCTTCGTCGTACCGTCCCAGCTCACGGTCACGTGGTACCACTTCTTAGGCTCGAGCACTTTCTTCGCCACGACCTTGATCGCGTCCGCCGGCCACGCGTTGATGATGTGCGTCCCGATGCGGTCGGCTTGAATCCAGACATCCCAGCCGCGGAAGATGTTGCCTTCGTCCATGCGGGCGAGGAGGGCGCCGTTCTTACCTTTGGCATCGATCGAAACCCAAGTCGAAACGCTGAACCCCTGACCCTTCTCGAAGTCGCCGACGGCCGGGAGTTCCACTGCCGCACCCGGCTTCACGGTGAAGGCCTTCTGCCCGGCCCGACTCAGACTCCAATCGTAGCCCTCTTTGAAGTCGATCTTCTGGCTCTTCCCCGCGACCGTCGCCGTGATCGACTTACCATCCCCCTCGGTCAGTGGAGCATGGAATACCAAGCCTTCGGTCGGAATTTTCCCGGCCAACTCGGATGGCTTCGCCGCCTTCGCCCACGCCGTGAAGTCCGGCTTCGCTTCGGCCTTCCGCGCCGCGACCTTCGCCTGCGCCGCAGCGACATCCTTCGAGATCGTGTCCCACTTCATCCGGTCTTCGAGCTTCGGCACGCTGATGACGGGCGGCGTGTTCCGGATGTTGCCGTCCATCGCCTGCTGCGTCGTGTTGTTGAAGAACGCGGCCATGCTGTAGAAGTCTTTGGCTGTGAACGGATCGAACTTGTGGTCGTGGCAGACGGCGCACCCGGCGGTGAGGCCGAGCCACGTCTGGCTTACCGTCTCGGTGCGGTCGCGGTTGTAGAGCACGAGATATTCTTCGCTGATCGCCCCGCCTTCGTTCGTCGTGATGTTGCAGCGGTTGAAGCCGGTCGCCACGAGTTGATCGGTCGTCGGATTCGGAAGCAAGTCGCCCGCGAGTTGCTCGATGGTGAACTGGTCGAACTTCATATTCATGTTGAACGCGTTGATGACCCACTCGCGGAAGGCCCAGTTCTCGCGGAAGTTGTCGAAGTGGATGCCATGGGTATCGGCGTAGCGGGCCGCATCGAGCCAATGCCGGCCGCGGTGTTCGCCCCACTGCGGCGACGCGAGCATCTTGGTGATGTACTTCTCGTAAGCATCCGGGGCTTTGTCGCTCACGAACTCTTCGACGTCCTCCGGCTTCGGCGGCAGACCCGTCGTGTCGAGCGCGACTCGGCGGGCCAGCGTTCGCCGATCCGCTTCGGGTGCGAAGGTCAGTCCCTTCTTTTCAAGCTCCGCGAGGATGAAGGCGTCGATGGAATTGCGCACGGCCTTGGCGTCCTTCAGCGTCGGCACGGCCGGCTTCTTCGGCGCGAGGAACGACCAGTGCAGTTCGTACTCGGCACCCTGATCGATCCACGCCTTCAGCGTCTCCTTCTGCGCCGGCGTCAGCTTCTTCTTGTGCCCACCCTCGGGCGGCATAGCGCCTTCTTCCGATTGAGGCAGCAGGATGCGCTTGACGAGTTCGCTCTCGGCCGACTTGCCCGGCTTGAACGCCTCTTTAGCGATGGCCGCGTCGCGCTGATCGAGCCGGAGGCCCGCTTTGCGCGAAGCGCTGTCGGGACCGTGGCAGGCGAAGCAGTTCTCGGAGAGGATCGGGCGCACATCGCGGTTGTACAGGACCTTCGCCGATTTCGCCGGCTGAGCCGGCTCGGCGGTGTTCGCCGGGGGTATCGCGTTCAGTCCGAGGAGTCCGAAGACGGCCATCAGCGAACCGAAACCGGCGATGCGGCGGGAGAGAAGCATGGGGCTGGCCCTTGGAAAAGGGGGTCAAATCGGAGTCGGAATTCGGGGCGGGTTCTGAAAGGGTATTGTACCAGAGCCGGCCCGGGTTTGGAAACTCGGTATACGCCGGGGGTGTGCATGCGGATTATGGCGGAGCCGTAGGGTGTGGTCGAGTCTGCGAGACCCACCGC
>JAYVTJ010000324.1:0-9708 GCA_043774415.1 Fimbriiglobus sp.
CGCAGATGCTCGGGGCGGACAGACCATTCGACGACAGATTCGCGACGCGCATTTCCGGAACCTCCATGTTCGGGAGTGTGAGTCGGGGAGTATCCGGCGCAGCATTCGCCGACGCAACCCCAAGTTCAAAACAGGCCCTCGGGCACTTTCGCGACTTCCGGAACACCCCGCACCTCCGCCGCCGTCGGCAGGCTGCGCACGTACTCGAAGTAGGGGCCGAGCTTGAACTTCTTCGCGGTGTTCGCCGAAGACATGTACCGCACGTTGCCCAGCACCTCGCGCTCCGGTGGCCAGAAGCGGTCGAAGAGGCCGAAGCACCAGAGGATGCCCGTGTAGCTGTTCGGATCGCGGCCGTCGAGCGCGTACTTGTTGTTGAGATGCTCCAGCACGCGGTAGCCCTCCTCGGGGCTGCCCGACCATTCGATCACTTTCTTGCCCCAGAGCATCCGCAGGTAGTTGTGGATGCGCCCCGTCGCGACGAGTTCTCGCTGGGCCGCATTCCACAGTTCGTCGTGCGTGTCGGCATTCTCGAACCGCGCGAGATCGTAGACGTGCTCGCGGCGATCCCGGGCGTGTTTGTTCAGCGTCGCCTTGGCCCACTCGGGGAGTACGCGATCAAGCGTGCCGCCTTCGGACGGCGGCGAAAAATCGTACGTCTCGAAGTTGAAGCTCGGCCGTTCGCCGGCATCCTGCCAGCTCCGATTCGAGCCGCCGGTGGCGGTGCGCGCCCGGGCGAAGTTCCACTGGAAGCCGACATCGCGCCAGGTGATCGCCTCGTCGAGGAACTTGTTCACGCCCGCATCGCGGCAGTAGAAGTCGTCCTTGCTCCGCGCCTTGGGATTGATTTCACCCTCGTTCCATCCGTCCGGCAGTGCCGCCGCGACGACCTGCTCGATGGAGAGGTGCCCGTAGTGCAGGTGCCAACTCAGACCGCTCGCGGCGTTGCGCTCCGGGGCATCGGGCACGTTCCGCGCGGCGCCGTACCGTGAGAGTTTGGATTCGACGAACGCCTTCAACGCCCGCTGCGCATCGTTTGCTCCGCCGGACGCGCCCGACACCGGCGGCACCGATTGATCGACCGGAAGTGTACGCACGAAGGCGCCGACATCCTTCGGCGGCTTCCACAGTTTGAAGGGGGGCTTCGGCGCTTTCGGCAGCCCGCCGAAATCGGGTTCGGCGCTCGCCCGGCCGACCCACGCTTCGGCGAAGAGCTTGTGGATCTTCGGCCGCAAGTGCGCGGCGGCCGACGTCGCGGGGCCGAGCAGTGACAACGGCACGACACTGTTGCCATCGACCGCGTAGACCGGTATTTCTACGCTCGCGGCGATGGCCCGGTTCTGCGCCGGGACGATGTACTGCGGGTAGTCATCGACGACGAGCAGGCACGCCTTCGCGCAGAGCTTCCGCACGAGGCCGTGCCCCGAATCCTCCGGCGTCTCGACGAAAGGCCAATAGCTCGCCCCCATCGCAGTCGCGGCTGCGGCACTGTCGCGCATCCCTTCGAGGATGAACTGATGGAACCGCGCGCTCGCCCATGGCGCATTCAGCTTCAACCCCTCGTACACGACGAGCGGCTTCTTCAACTGCCGCGCCCAATGGAGCGCGTAATCGAGCGCGTGGTTGTGCGTCAGCCGGCGGACCATCGACGACCAATACAAGACATACTCGCCGGTGGAATCGGGTGTATGACCATTCAGCGTGCAGACTCGGGCATCTCGGATCGTCGGCATCGCAGTTCCCCATTCGTCCCGTTGCGACACACTATGATAGGCGGCATGGGCACCCCCGTTTTCCACCTCGCCGGCATCCGCAAAAACTTCGGCCGCACCGAGGCGCTCGCCGGCGTGAGCCTCACCGTCGAAGCGGGCGAACTCTTCGGTCTGCTCGGCCCCAACGGCGCGGGCAAGACGACGCTCCTGAGCATCCTCGCGGGGCTGACCGGGGCCTCATCGGGCGAAGTGAAGCTCTTCGGCGAACCGTTCGGGCCGACCGCGCGCGAAGCCCGGAAATCGATCGGCTTGGCGACACAGGATCTCGCGATCTACCCCGAGTTGACCGCCCGCGAGAATTTGCGATTTTTCGGCCAGCTCTACGGCATGGGCGGCACCGACTCGATGACCCGCATCGGTGAGATGCTCGACGCAGTCTCGCTGACGGATCGCGCCGACCAGCGCGCCGGCACCTTCTCCGGCGGGATGAAGCGGCGGCTGAACTTGGCGGTGGCGCTCGTGCATCGGCCGAAGGTGCTGCTGCTCGACGAACCGACGACGGGAGTCGATCCGCAGTCGCGGAACCACATTTTCGAGCGGGTGAGGGCCTTCAACGCGGCCGGGCTGACGGTGATCTACACGAGCCACTACATGGAGGAGGTGCAAGCCCTCTGCCCGCGTATCGGCATCTTGGACGGCGGCCGGATGATCGCCTGCGACACCCGCGAGAATCTGCTCGGCCGATTGGATACCGCCGTGACACTGACAATGGATCGTCAGTCGGACGAGTGGCTGGCTCGCGTGCGGGCGCTTCCGGGGGTGAGCGCCGCCGAGTGGATCGACGGCACCCTGCGGCTGATAACTCCCGACGCCGCGAAGCTGCTGCCGGCGCTGCTGGCACTCGGCGTGCAACCGACGATGATCGACGTGAAGCCGCCGAACTTGGAGAGTGTCTTCCTTTCGCTGACGGGCCGGGCTTTGAGGGATTGACCACAGAGGCACAGAGGCGACAAAAATTTTCACCGCAGAGAAAGAAGAGGACGCGGATAAGATCGAGAATGGGTTCCGATCCATCGCACTGTTTCTATCTCCTCTTCTCCGCGCCCTCTTCTTTCTCCGCGGTGAAAATCTCCTCTTTTCGACGACTACTTCAAGCCCTTCAGGAACGCCAGCAGGTCGGCCAATTCCTGCTTCGTGATCTGCTTCTCCAACCCCGCCGGCATCACGCTCACGGTGCCCGGTTTGAACACGTCGATCTCCGCGCGGAGGATGCGGACTTCCTCCGTGGCGCTCACCGCCAGGACCACTTCGTCGGGGGCGTCCTTCTTCAGGATGCCCGAGTGCGTGCGACCGTCGAGGCGCGTCACCTGCACCGGTTCGTAGCTGCGGACGAAGCTAGCGCTCGGCACGACGATCGATTCGAGCAGATCCTTATCGTTCCGAATGCTGCCGATCCGGGTGAGGTCGGGGCCGAGGCTGCCGCCGACATAGCCGATCTTGTGGCAAGTGGCACAGTTGGTCTTCGCCGAGTTGAACACGAGTTGCCCCCGGCGGATGTCGCCGGGGGCGGCGCCGTCGAGGAGCTTGTCCAAGCCGACGCGCTTGGCGGCGAGTTCCGCGTCGAGCTTCGCGCCGAATGCCACGGCATCATCGCGCACGGTCTTCGGATAGCCCGCGAAGATCGGCTTCAACTGCTCGGAGCGGATCGCCGCGCGAAGCGTCGGGTTATCGAGCGCCTTCAACAGAGCGACGCCGGTGCCTTCGTCCGGTGTCTTCGCGAAGATGGGGAGGAGTTTGTCGAGGTCGAGCGGAGACACTTTAGGAAGGAACTCGGCGAGTTCACGACCTTGCGCCGCCGTCAGCTTCGCGTGCGCCAGCACCGTCGCCGCATCCGACCGGAGAACCGCCGGCTCAGCAGCGCCGAGGTGGTCGAACGCCAATTTCAGTTGATCCCCGTCGAGCTGGGTCTTCCGCACCGCAGAGAGTGCGAGCACGCGCTGGTGGGGCTTCTTCTTGGGATCGCGGGCGATGGCAAGCAGGGCATCATCGAGACCGGCGGGTCGCTCCATCGCCGCGGGGAAACTCCGGAGCGTTGTGAGCGCGGCGACGAGCCACTCGGTATTGGACCGGATGCCCGGGGTCATGAGCGTATCCGCGAGCAACTCCATCCAAATCGCCGGCGGTGCTTTCAGATTCGCCCGCCGCATGATCTCGAGCGCGAGTGTGCTGGCCTCACCCGCGAGCATCTCTTGGACTTCGGGCCCGCCCGCGAATTTGATGATGAGTTCGGGAGAAACCGTTTGGGATCGGATGGCCCTCCCGAACTCGACAGCGAGATCCTTGCCCCATTCGGGGTGTCGGCCGACGATCCACCACGCGGTGTCGCGGAGCGGCATTTCTTGTGAGCTGAGGTGCGGCCGGACCTCTTCGGCGGTCAGCTTGGCGTCGGGGATCTGTTCGAGTGCGGCGAGGGCAGCGCGGATCACGCGCGGCGATTTGTGCGCCAGCCCGGCACGCGTTCTTTTCGCGTTTCCGAGATCGATCAGAAGCCGGGTGAAGCCCGCGTCGAGAACGGCATCGTTGTCGTTTTGGTCGAGGGCGGCGAGCACGGTTGTGGGATCGGTTTTCTGCCGTGGCGACCCGATGGCAATTTCCAATGCCATGGCGCGGGCTTTCAAGCTGTCGCCCTGAAAGTCGGGCGGGGGCGGAGGTGGAGTCAGCCAGATGGTGCGCTTCTCCGGTTTGATCTTCCGCACGCGGTACACCGCGCCCAGTACATCTTTCTTGGTCAGTTGCGCGCTCGGGCAACAGAGCTTGTACCAGCCTCCCGTGTCGATGATCAGAAGGCTGCCATCCTTCGCGACGATCACATCCGTCGGGTGGAAGTCGCGATTGTCCGAGCTGACGAAATCGCTGTCGTTCGTCCAGTAAGTCGCACCCTTCGGCACCGGCATGTGCCGACTCACTTTGGCCATGTTGAACTGCGCGCAGAACAAACTCCCGGAGTATGCATCACCGAATTCCCAGTCGTCGGGATACGTAACCAACCCGCTCGGCGCCGCTGGCCCCAGGTGCGTCATCGGCTCCGACAGCTTCGGCCCCGTGCGGATAGGCCCGTCGAGAACATCGTGATCCTTCCCGTAAACGGCGCCGTAGGTGTTGTGGATGATCCCATCGCGCTCGCCCGCTGCAGGATGCTGGAAGAACGTCGTAGTGAAGAAGAGTTCGCCGTACGACCATGCGATGCCGACGGGGTTATCCATGCCGCCGGTCATCACGACTTCGAGATTCTTGCCGTCCGGGTCGGCGCGGAAGATGTGCGAGGCGCGCGTCTTGAACTTCTTCCCGTCCTTCAGCGTGTGCTCCTGCTCGGCGAACGCGCCCTTCGTCCAGTAGATTTTGCGATCCGGTCCGAGGTAGGGGCCGTGGAGATCGTTGGCACAGCCGGTGAGCGTCTTCCCATCGAACCAGACTTCGCGCTTGTCGGCGATGCCGTCGCCGTCGGTGTCGGTCAACTTCAGAATTACCGGCGGTGCTGCAACGTAAAGCGAGCCTTCGAACCAGAGTGCCCCTTCTAGGAACGAGAGTTTGTCGGCGAAGACCACAGCCTTGTCGAAAATGCCATCCTTCTTCGATGACTCAAGCCGGATGACGCGGTGCGTCGGGTTCTTCACTTGCTCCGTCGGTTTGTCATTCGACCCCGATGAGTCGGTGACGTAGAGCCGGCCCTTGTCGTCGAAGCTGCCGTTCACCGGCCGCTCGATCAGCGGCGTCCCCGCGACCTTCTCGATGGTGAAGCCCTTCGGCAGCGTGAAGGTGTGCTCCCCGATTTTGACGGCGTGCATCTCCGGCTTCGCCGACTGAGCGGAGGCGCTTGCGGCGAGGAGGAGCAGGAGAGTACACGTCCGCATGGGGAACCCTCGGAGGCGGGGAGTCGGGCACCACTATAACAAACGCATGGCCCTCAAACCCCGCAATGCCCGGCTCGACTGGCTCGTCGCGATGCTCGTCCGGCTGACGGTCTGCGTGCTGCAGGCGCTGCCGGCATCGCCGGCCAACGGCTTCGCGGAGTTGCTGGCGAAGCTCGGGCACCGCTTCGACAAACGCCACCGCCGCGTCGCCGCCGAGAATTTGGGCTTCGCCTTTCCGGAGAAGTCGCCGGCCGAGATCGACGCCCTCGTCCGGCGCTGCTACCGGCACTGCGCCCTGCTGCTCATCGAGATCGTGCTGCTGCCGCGCAAGCTCCGGATCGACAGTTGGCGCTCGTACGGCTCGCTCATCCGCGGCGACCTCATCCTCGACGGGCTGCTCGACGACCGGCCGCTGCTCATCGTCACGGCGCACTTCGGCAACTGGGAACTCGCCGGGTTCGCCCTCGGCCGGCTCGGATTCAAGACCTACGCCATCGCCCGCGTCCTCGACAACCCGCACCTCGAAGCGTACCTCAAGCGGTTCCGGCAGGCGACGGGCCAGACGATCATCGCGAAGAAGGACGACTTCGACCGGCTCTCGGCGATCCTGCAGGCCGGGGGCAAGGTCGCCACGCTCGGCGATCAGGACGCCGGGCCGCGCGGGGTGTTCGTCGAGTTCCTCGGGCGCCCTGCTTCGGCGCACAAAGCGGTCGCGCTCATGGCCCTGCAATTCGATGCGAAGATGATCGTCATCGGCGTCCCGCGGACCGCGGAGAACGCGCAGCGCGGCCTGGGCCGGTACGAAATCCGGTGCGAAGACAGCATCGATCCGCGCGAGTACGCCGCGCGGCCGGACGCGGTGAAGGCGATCACGCAGCGCTACCACGATGCCCTCGCCCGGCTCATCCGCGCCCATCCGGAACAGTACTTTTGGCTGCACCGGCGCTGGAAGAGCCAGCCGGTCGAGCGGAAGAAGGCACCGACCGGATGATTTTCAGCGAGTCCAATTTTCGACGGTGAGGTTCGGAACGCGGCCGAAGTCGGCGAGATTACGTGAGACGAGGGTCATCCCGCCCGCGAGAGCGATGGCCGCAATGCGGAGGTCCATCGGATCGATTTGTAGCTTGGGCAGTTTCTTGATCGCCGCGAGTGTCGAGGCCGCAGCGCCATCGAAAAGGACGAGGTTCGTCCGGCCGTACACGGAGAAGAGTCGACCCATCCCTCCGTACCACATCACAAGGTCCGCCGGTCGCTTGGCGCGGCTGAGCTGTTTGTGGAAGCCCATCACTTGCTCGTGGAAACTGACGATGGAGAAGGCCACTTCGTGCTGGCCGACGCGGTGGATGTTGCCTACGATCCGCGGACGCTCTGTCGAACTGCGCTGGAATAAAAACGAGATATGATCGGTATCGAGCAGGTATTTCATACCCCGGCGACCCCTTCCGAATCAGCCCCGTCCGGCAATTCCCCCGTCTTGCGGAATTCCGCGCCGAACTCCACGATCTTGTCGAAACCGGGGAAATCCGCGAAGGATCCGAGGACATCGGGGAGCCAATTCGATTTCGGCAGTGTCTGGATCTCGCCGAATTGTCGCTGCAATTCGGCAACGCTGAGTTTCAGCGCGGCGACATCGACCGTCAGTTCTTCCGTCGTCATGGCGTATCCTCCTCCGGCTTATAGTATCGCGGGAATCGGTGCGCTCAAGCTCTTCGAGCCCGCGCCCGCAAACGAATTCGACGTACAACGACCACCGACAGCGATTCCTTCTCCCTGTGATTTCTGCCCATGTCCGGCACCGCTTGGTTGACCCCGCTCACCGGTTCGCGCCTCATCCGCCGCGGCGTCGATACGGCCATCGTCCGCGCCGCCAACTTCCGCACGCGGCAACTCGACCGCGATGATCCGGTCGCGGCGCAGGAGCGGACGCTGTTCCGCCTGCTGCGCAGAGCCGAGAAGACCCGCTTCGGCCGCGATCACGACTTCTCGTACCTGCAAACCGTGGCCGACTACCAGACCCGCGTGCCGCTGCGCGACTACGACGACTTCTGGACCGAGTACTGGAAGGACGCCTATCCGAAGCTCGACGACATCACCTGGCCGGGGCACATCCCCTACTACGCCCTTTCGAGCGGGACCACGAGCGGCACGACGAAGTACATTCCGATTTCGAAGGAGATGCTGAAGTCGAACCAGAAGGCCGCGTTCACGACGATGGCGCTGTTCCGCAGTGAGTTCCCGAAGCACCGCACCTTCACCGGCAAGTTCTTCTTCCTCGGCGGCTGCACCGACCTGCGGGCGCAATCCGACGGCAGCCTCGCCGGAGATCTCAGCGGCATCGCGGCGAAGGAGGTCATCGCCGCGACGCGACCCTACACCTACCCGCCGCTCGACGTGAGCCTCATCCCCGATTGGCCGACGAAGCTCGCGAAGCTCGCGGAGGATTCGATTCGCCAGCCGATCACGGCGCTGTCGGGTGTGCCATCGTGGATGCTCACGCTGTTCGACCGCATCAAGAAGCAATCGGGCAAGGCGACGGTCGCCGAGATCTGGCCCGACCTGCGGCTCGTGATCCACGGCGGCACGAAGTTCGATTCGTATCGCAACACCTTCCGGGCCGAGATCGGCAGCGACCTCGTGCAGTTCCTCGAAGTCTACCCCTGCTCCGAAGGGTTCATCGCGACGGAAGACCCGCGCTACCGCATGCTTCGCCTCGTGCCCGATCACGGCATCTTCTTCGAGTTCATCCCCGTCGAAGACCTGCGCGACGGCAAATCGAAGACCGACAAGCCGACGCGGCACACGCTGCGCACGGTGCAGACGGGGGTCGTCTACGCCATCGCCGTGACCACCTGCTCCGGCCTCTGGAGCTACCTCATCGGCGACACGGTCACCTTCGAGAGCGTGAATCCGCCGCTGCTGCGCTTCAGCGGGCGCATCAAGAACTTCCTCAGCGCCTTCGGCGAGCACCTCATCGAAGAAGAGATCGAGAAAGGGATCGCGAAGGCGTCCCGGGAGTGCGGCGTGCTCACCGCGGATCACCACGTCGGGCCGATCTTCCCGACCGACCCGAAGCGGCCGGGGCACCACCTCTATTTGATCGAGTTCCGCGGGGCACCACCGGATGACCTCGGGAAGTTCACGCGGGTGCTCGACGACGAACTGCGCCGGCTGAACGAAGATTACGACGCCCACCGCGCCGGCGACCTCACGATGCTGGCGCCCGAAGTGCGCCCGGTGCGAGAAGGGACCTTCGGCCGCTGGATGGAGTCACGCGGCAAAGGGGGCGGGCAGAACAAGGTGCCGCGCATGGACAACAACGGCACGATGACCGCGGCCCTCCGCGACTGGGTGGCGACTCACGGCGGCTGAGTGATCGTCCGGAGTGAGGCAAAACTATCTGGCGGAATTTGACCGCTCGGAATTCCAACCGGCCCTTCTCCGAAGCGGCGGCGTAACTCTGACGTGTCGTAGGTCACGCTCTGCGTGACGGGCCTGTCACGCAGAGCGTGACCTACAAGAACCTCAACATCCGAGTCAGGGGCGGAGAAAGACGGCGATCCGAGTAAAGTACGGCGAAGTGAAATTGAGTATATCAGTATATACGCGATCAATTGGGCTTTGTCAAATTGAATTGATGGAATTACTTCCAGTCGTCGATTCGGGCACGTTCCGAGATTTCGACGGAGAGTGACGAGTACGGCGCGAAACCTCACACCGCCAGCAGATCGTCGAATAGCTCCGCGAACCGGCGATCGATGGCCTCGTTCGCGAACTTCTCGCGGTAGCGCTGCCAGCCGGCGTGCAGGTGCCGCTCGCGCAGGTCGGCGTCGGTCAGCACACCGTCGAGGCGCTCGGCGAGCGCCGTCGCGTTGCCTTCGGCGTAGAAGGCCGCATCGCCGCCCGTGAAGCCGATGGCCGCATTCGGCACGGCAACCACCGGCACCCGCAGCCCCATCGCCTCGATGAGCGGTACGCAGAACCCCTCGTGCAAACTCGTGACGAGCAGCGCATCGGCCGTTAGGTGTATTTTAAAACAAGCTCAAGATGGCTGTGGACGAGACAAGAGTAAGGTGATTGTGGAGTGAATC